>NZ_JAVTWX010000071.1:0-9239 GCF_032229645.1 Brooklawnia sp. | reverse complement strand
TGCTCGCGGTGGAAATAGTAGAGCGAGTCGACCGAGTTGAAGAACGCCGAATCCTCGGCCTGCAGCTCCGCCAGCCGGTTCTGTTCGCCGGGGATCGTCCATAGATCGTTGACCGGTGGTTCCGCGATGCCGGACATCCCTGCGATGAACATCGCGCCGCCGTCGGTCTGGACGCCGGCACTGGCACCATTCGAGCCATGCACCCGCACGTTTCCGAATAGCGCAGGATTCTGCGAGTTGCTGACCACGATGTTGCCGAGCGCTCCGCTGCGGAAGCGGATCAGTGCCATGGCGGTGTCATCCACCTCCAGTTCGGGATGGTTCAACGTGTCCCAGCAGGCCACGACTTCGTCCACCTCGCCCATGTACCACAGCAGCAGATCGAGTTGGTGCGGGGCCTGATTCACCAGCACTCCGCCGCCTTCACCCGCCCAGGTGCCGCGCCACGGATCGGAACGGTAGTACTCCATATCGCGCCAACCGAGCATATTGACCGTGCCGAGAATCGGCTTTCCGAGCCTGCCCTCGTCGATGGCCTGCTTGATGCGCAGCGATGGACGATAGAAGCGTCGCTGACAGATCGTGGTCCCCATGACGCCGGCCTCGCGGGCAGCATCGATGATCAGATCGCAGTCGGCAAGGGTCGACGCCAGGGGCTTCTCGATCGCGATATGCAGCCCGAGCCGGGCCGCTTCAGCGGCGTAGCCGGCGTGATTCGGGTGGGGCGTACAGATGCTCACCGCCTGCGCGCCGGTCTGCTCGACGAGTTCGGTCAGGGAATCGAAACCGGGCACGCCGTACTCGGCGCCGAATGCGGCACCGCGTCCGGGTCTGGTGCCGACCGCCCCAACGAATTCGCTTCCTTCCAGTGTCTGATAGCACTTCGCGTGGAAATGCCCGACCTTGCCGCAACCAAGCACGGCGGTCTTGATGGTCTCGGTCACGACCTCACCTCTTCGGCTTCGGGCAGCAGCACGATCTTGTTGAGTCCGGGCTCGCGGTTATAGACCCGCGTGATCCATTCATGTCCGTTCGCCAGCGGGACGGACTTCGCGATGAGTGCCTCGACGTCGACCTTGCCCCCGGCGATCAACTGCAGGCATTCGTCGTACTCACCGGCGGATGCGCAGGTGCCGAAGAGGCTGATCTGGCGGGTGACGACCCACTGCAGCGCAAAGTCGATCTGCTGGGCGAGATTGCCGATCAAGACGACCGAACCATCGAGCCGCACCGAACGCACGCACAGGTCGACGGTCGCCTCGATCCCGGTTGCGTCGAATGCGATGTCGGCACCCTTGCCGTTCGGCGTGGCAGCCAGCACCTGGGCCAACGCGTCGGGCGCCGCCGAATTGACGATTGAGGTCGCGCCATTTTCGACAGCGGTGGCAAGCTTGGCGTCGTCGATGTCGACCGCGATGATCTGGGAGGCGCCCATGGCCTTGACGACCTGCAGGGTGAGCAGACCGATCGTCCCGACCCCCACGATGACCGCGCTCATACCCGGCTTGACCTGAGTGCGCGTAGCCGCGTGATAGGCGATGGCCAGCGGCTCGACCATTGCCGCCTGCACGAAGCTGACCTCATCGGGCAGCCGGTAGCAGATATAGGCGGGCACCACGAGATAGTCGGCGAACGCCCCATCCCTGCGATAGTCGTCGCACGATACCCCGAGCACCTGACGGTTGACGCACAGATTCACGTTGCCCGCCCGACATGCCTCGCACTGATTGCAGTAGACCGTCGAGTCGAACGTGACCCGGTCGCCCACCGACCAGCCTTCGACGCCCGGACCGACCGCCTCGATCTGACCGGACGCCTCGTGGCCCATGATGTCGGGCGGTTGCCGGCGCCCGGACGATCCGTCCATGCCGTGCACGTCGCTGCCGCAAACTGCGCACGCCTTGACTTTGATGAGCACTTCGCCGGTGCCCGGGATCGGAGTGGGTACATCGAGATACTCGAACTTGCCGTACTCGGTGAGTACCAATGCCTTCATCTGTCAGCCTCCTGCGGTGAGTTTGCGTCCCGGCAACATCGTTGTCTGCGACTCCACGCTCTATTCTGGCAGCCCGCTGCGTGCGGGGAGGCTGGGGTCAAAGATCCTCTACGACTGGTGCGGGTGTCACTGATGCGCTATAGATGCGCGACCAGCAGCTCGGCCATTGTCACGGCCTGCGAGCCTTCCAGGTCGCCGACCTGCTTGCGGCAGGAGAAGCCATCGGCCAGTACGATCGCCTCCGGCCCGGCCGCACGGATCGCGGGCAAGAGATCGTGTTCGGCCACCTTCACCGAAACCTCGTAGTGGCCGCGTTCCACTCCGAAATTGCCCGCCAATCCGCAGCAACCGCCGAGCGTGGTGACCTTGGCGCCGGTGCGCTTGAGCAGGGCCGCGTCGGCCTCCCAACCCAAGACGGACGAATGGTGGCAGTGCGGCTGCGCCACGATGGTGTGCCCGGCCAGGCTGGGCGGCTGCCAATCGTCCAACGACCCCAGCAGTTCGGCGAGAGTATGAATAGCGTCGGCGACCACCGGCACCCTGGAATCATCGGGCAGCAGTTCGGGCGCGTCCGAGCGCCACACGGCCATGCAACTGGGCTCCATGCCGACGATCGGGATCTGCTGCTCGGCGATCGGAGTCAGCACATCCAGCGCATGTGTCAGCTGACGGCGGGCCCCGTCCAGCTGGCCGGTGGTGATCCAGGTAAGACCGCAACACGCATCCTGGGTGACGATCCGGGGCGTGAAACCGACGCTGACGAGTAGATTCACCAGTGCCGCGAGTTGCCCGCCGGCGAAGGCATCGGTGAACGAGTCCACCCAGATGGCCACCGGCCCGCGTGAACCGGCGACCTCACCCAGCTCGTAGTCTTGGTGACTGGCCGCGGCGCCGGTGCGGAAGCGCGGCATCGGACGGCGTTGGTCGACTCCGGCGATGGCGCGCACCAGATTGCTCAGCCCGGGAGTCTGCAACGCAAAATTGCCGAGCACCCCCAGGCGCAGCCTGGTGACCAGGCGACCCCATCTGGGCAGCCAACCCAGGGCATAGTGCGACAGCGGGCGCGGCTTGCGCTTGTGCTTCTCGAAGAGCACCCGCGACTTGTAGGCGGCCATGTCGATGCCGGTGGGGCAGTCGCGCCGGCAACCCTTGCAGGCCAGGCAGAGTTCCAGCGCCTCGGCGACCTCGGGCGATGCCCAGCCGCCGGTGATCAACTGGCCGTTGAGCATCTCCTGCAGCACACGCGAGCGTCCACGGGTGGCGTCCTTCTCATTGCCGGTCGCTTGGAAGCTCGGGCACATCACGCCGCCGGCCGTGGTGGTGTTGGCGCGGCACTTGCCCACCCCGGTGCATTGGTGCACCTCGAGGGTGAACTCCGGGTCTTTCATGGCCAGCGGTGAACGACGTAGCTGCGGAATCCGCAGGCTCGAGTTCAGCGGTTCAGGATCGACCAGGTTACCCGGATTCAGCAGATTCCTCGGGTCGAAGATCTGCTTGACCTGCCCGAACAGTGACAGCGCGGCGGGCGAGTACATCAGCGGCAGCAGTTCGCTGCGCGCCCGGCCATCGCCGTGCTCGCCGGACATCGATCCGCCATAGCTTGCGACCAGCTCACCGGCGGCGAACATGAAGTCGTGCAGCACCTGAGTGCCGTTCGCGGCGTCCAGCGGGAAGTCGATACGACAATGCACGCAGCCCTCGCCGAAATGCCCGTAGGGCAGACCGTGTAGCCCGAAGCGGGTGAGCAGAGCGTCGAAGTCACGCAGGTAGGCGCCCAACGCGGGGACCGGCACTGCCGAATCCTCCCAGCCGGCGTGTGCGGGCTTGTCGAGGGCGACGGCGGCCAGCCCGGCCGCGTCGGTGCGGATCGTCCATAGCCGCGCCGCCTCTGCGGCATCCGGCACCACCCAGCCCTCGGTCGCCCCGGACGCGTCCACCATCGCCTGAGCGCGTGCCGCGATCTCCGCGGCGTCGTCTCCTACGAGCTCGATGAATAGCCAGGCATCGCCGGCGGGCAGTGGCGGCACCGCATGCGGGCCGATACGCTCGGCGACCACATTCGACAGCCGCCGATCCATGCCTTCGCAGGCGGTAGGACGAAACGGCAGCATGCGTTCCATCGCGTCCGCACCGTCGGCCATCGTCGGATAGCCGAGCGCGACGGTGGTCTTGAGCGGGGCATCGCGTACCAGGCGGAGGGTGGCCTTGGTGATGATGCCCAACGTACCCTCGGTGCCGGCGAAGAAGCTTGCCACATCGAAATGGTTCTCGGGCAGCAGGTGTTCCATGCTGTAGCCCGAAACCTGGCGCGAGAATTTGCCGAACTCGGTGCGGATGGTGCCCAAATTGTCCAGTACCAGTGTCCGCAACTGCTCGAGAAGGCCGCCCGTGGCCTGCGGACGAAGCGTCAGCAGTTCGCCGGTGCCGGTGATGATCTCGAGTTCGACGATGTTGTCGGCGCTACGTCCATAGCCCAGCGCGCGCGGCCCGCACGCGTTGTTGCCGATCATGCCGCCGATGGTGCAACGATTCGATGTCGACGGGTCGGGGCCGTATCGCCAACCATGCGGGTTGGCTTCGGCCTGCAGGATGGCCTGCACGACGCCGGGCTCGACGACTGCGGTGCCGGCCTCGGTATCGACCGAGAGCACCTTGTTGAGATGACGCGACGTATCGATCACCAGACCGGGGCCGACCGCGTTGCCGGCGCACGAGGTGCCGGCTCCGCGACCGGTGACCGGCAGCCCGGCGGCCAGCGCGGCCCGCACCAATTCGATCAGCTCATCGGTGCTACGAGGCGTGGCGACGACTTCGGGCACCACCCGGTAGAGCGACGCGTCCGTCGAATACAGTGCCCTGGCGAGAGTGGACTGGTCGAGACAAGACGGATCGCTGAGCCGGGCACGCAGGTCGGCGACTACCTGCTCGCCGGCGATGGCCGGCGCGCTCACCGGCAGGCTCCGTCTGCGGTGGCGGCTGCCGACCGCGCGGGGCCACCAGGCTCGGTTCTTGCGGAGTTGGCCTTGGACTGGGTTCCGCTGGCATCCAGAACGGCTTTCATCGCCCGGCCGAGAGCTTCCCAATCGTTCTCGTCGATTGGGTCGATAAGCACTCGGCGCACGGATGCGACGTGATCTGGAGCGGCCCCCTCGAGCAGCCTGAGACCCTTGTCGGTGAGCCGGGCGACCACGCCGCGCCGGTCGCGGGTAGCGGTCTCGCGCACGATCAGCCCGTCGGCCTCCATCCGGTTGACGGTATGGGTCAACCGGGATCTGGACTGGTTGGCGCCGTCGGCCAGCTGAGACATCCGGATGCAGTGACCCGGAGATTCGGACAAGACGACCAGTACCTCATATTCGTTGAGATCGAGGCAATGCGGACGCAGATCGGCATTGAGCTGCTCATTGATCCAAGCAACGGCATCCAGCCAGTTGCGCCATGTGACTTGCTGGGATGGCGTCAGCCAGCGAACTTCCTGCTCAGACATGGCGCCCATCTTAGTGGGGCAGTTGAATGCTTAATCACGGGGGTGAGCCCGCGGTCGGCCGGTGCGCGCGACCGGGAATGCACAACGGGCGTTAGGATCAAGGGTCCGCAGATGATCTTCGGCTACTCGGAATCGGTGGCCAACGAGGAGCGCCATGAACGCCAACGCACAGCAGATCGCCCAGACGATTCTTGCGCAGTGCGCCAACGACTACCCGACGATGTTCCGCAACCGGGTGGCCGCGGATCCGGCGAAAGTCGCCTTCACCGTGCCGCAGGGTGATGGCTGGCGGGATGTCACCTGGGCCGAGGTGCGCGGAGTCGTCGATCATGCCGCCGCCGGGCTGCTATCGCTGGGTCTGCAATACGAGCAGCGGGTCGCCATCGCATGCGCCACTCGTTTGGAGTGGATCGAGGCCGACCTGGGTATCGCCTGCGCGGCCGCTGCGACCACCACTGTCTACCCGAATACAAATGTCGACGACATGTCGCACATCGTCAGCGATTCGAATTCGGTGATGATGGTGCTGGAGAACAACGCTCAACTCGAGAAAGTTCGGCAGGCGGCTCAACTGGACGATCAGCTCAGCCATGTCATTCTCATCGACGATGACCGGCCCATCGGCGCCGAAGCCGATGATCGCGTCATCACCTGGTCTGAACTGCTCGAGCGTGGTGCCGAACACCTGGTGGCGAACCCCGGCTGTGTGGACGAGGCAATTGCCACGCTTGGCCCGGATTCTTTGTCGACGCTGATCTACACTTCGGGCACCACCGGAGACCCCAAGGGCGTCGAACTGCTCCACCGCAGCTGGACCTATGAGGGCGCGGCCATGCAGTACTACGACTTCGTCTTCCCCGATGACGTGCTCTATCTGTGGTTGCCGCTCAGCCATGTTTTCGGACGCGACCTGCTTTCGGTGCAGCTTCAGATCGGGTTCCGGGCGATCGTGGACGGGCGTGTGGACCACATCGTGGATGGGCTGGCCGAAACCCACCCGACAATCCTGGTCGGCGTGCCCCGGATCTTCGAGAAGGTCCGGTCGGCCGTGATGACGATGTACCCGCAGAACGGTCTAAAGGGACGTATCTCCCGGTGGGCCTTCAAGGTGGGCCGCGAATCGCACCCCTATCGGCTGGCCGGTCGTCCGCTGCCGGTCGTGCTCAGGGCGCGTTACGCGATCGCGGACCGGCTGGTCTTCAGCCGGCTCAACCGCAGGCTGGGCGGCCGGATGAGGTTCATGATCTCGGGCTCGGCGAAGCTGTCCGGCCAGGTTCAGGAGTGGTTCTTTAGCGCGGGCATCACCGTCATCGAAGGCTACGGCGCGACCGAGACCGCCGCCATCACCTTCTTGAACCTGCCCGATCGTCCGAGATTCGGAACGGTTGGCCCGGTGATTCCCGGTTTGGAGGTGCGGTTGGCCGACGACGGCGAAGTGCTGGTGAAGGGCCCCACGATCGCCCGTGGATACCACCATCTTCCTGACGAGACCGCCGAGGCGTTCGACGACGGCTGGTATGGCACCGGCGATATCGGGACGCTGGACGCCGATGGCTATCTGACCATCACCGACCGCAAGAAGGACCTCTTCAAGACCTCGAATGGCAAGTTCGTCGCCCCGCAGAAGATCGAGGGCGCCGTGATGGCGAACATTCCCTACGTCAGTCAGGTTGTGGCGATCGGCCAGGACCGTAAGTTCGTCACCGCACTGGTTGCCCTGGACGAAGGCCAGTTGCACAAGTGGGCTGCCCGGCGCGGCAAGAGTGATCTGAGCTACGCGGAACTGACCCGGGAACCCGGCATTCGCAACTCCATCGACCGGTTCATGCGAAAGGTCAACGCCCGGCTGGAACGCTGGGAACAGATCAAGCGGTATACGATTCTGCCGGCCGAGCTGAGCCTGGCAGACGGCACCTTGACTCCCAGTCTGAAGGTGCGTCGTGACGAGGTGAATTCCGTGTACGCCGATGCGATCGAGGCGATGTATGCGGACGACGCCCCGATGTCTGATCTGGTGCCGCGATGAATGCTGGTTTCGTGGCGTGGGTTCAGCTGCGCTGGACAGATCTGGACGCTCAGGGGCATGTCAACAATGTGGTGGTGGCCGAGTATCTGCAGCAGGCGCGCGCCGAGTTCATGCTGTCGGGCAAGGCCTCCGAGATGCTCGATGAGGGAGTGGTGGTGGTCGGCCACCAGATCTCGTACCGCAGTCCGATCCACTTCAGTGACGATCCGCTGCGTGCCGAGGTCTGGGTGGCCGAACTGGGTGCGGCAAGGGTGGTGATCGGCTATCGGCTGATTCAGGACGACAGGTTGTGCGTGGAGGCACGCACGGTCGTCTGCCCCTTCGATTTCGAGCGGATGGTGCCGCGACGCCTCACCCGCCTGGAACGCGGATTCTTCGCGTCCTGGCTCACCGAGGAGACCGCGCCATTGCCGGAGTTGGCATCCCCCGAGCTTTCGGGACGCGGCAGGATCACCCCGGTCAAGGTTCGCTGGTCGGATCCCGACCGGTACCAGCATGTCAACAATGTCTGCTATCTCGACTATGTGCTGGCCGGACGCATCGACATGACGACAAGCGCCGATCCGTCGATGGCTCGCGTCGCAACGGGTAACGCCGACGCGGTGCGCTGGCTGATCGTCCGGCAAGACATTGACTATCTGGTGCAGATGATGTTTCGCATCGAGCCCTTCCATGTGCTGACCGCGCCGGTTCACCTGGGCTCGAATTCGCTGGTGCTGGCCACCGAGATCATTGACCCGCTGGACGGCACCGTCCATGCGAAGGCACGCACGGTGATGGTCTGCGCCGACAGTGACGGTCACAAGCGCCCGTTACCCGAGGCCGGCCGTGCCGCGCTGGAGAGGCTGCTGATCACCGGTTGAGTCGCCCTCAGTAGCGGGCTCCGGTCACAGCCGCTCCTTGCTCTCATCGACTGCCGGAATGCGCAACAGCTGCCGAAACACCGCGACATTTCGCTAGTCGCTGTGTATTTCGGCAGCCGCCGGTGTGCTGATCAACTGGCGGTGAGCCGACGATCAGCCGTTACGCCCAGCTCAGTCGTCCGAAGTCTTCGACTCGGAGCGGTCGCCCGACCAATCCAGGTGGAAGTGGCCCGGCTGGTCGACGCGCTCATAGGTGTGCGAGCCGAAGTAGTCTCGCAGTCCCTGGGTGAGCGCGGCGTTGTTACGCGGCGCGCGGGCCATGTCGTAGTAGGCCAGCGAGCTCGAGAAGACCGGAGCCGAGACGCCTGACTGCACGGCGGCAGATACCACCCGGCGCCACGAATCGTTGTACTGCGCCAGCTGAGGCGCGACCGAGGGGGCGCACATCAGCGAGACCAGGTCGGCGTTGGCTGAGTATTCCTGGCGGATGTTCTCCAGCAGCTTGGCGCGAATGATGCAGCCATCACGCCAGATCTTCGCGCAGTCGGCAACATTGATATCCCAGCCGAACTCCATGCCGCCGGTGCGAATCTCGTCGAAGCCCTGAGAGTAGGCAACAACCTTGGACGCCCAGAGCGCCTGCCGCACGTCTTCGACGAAGGCAGCCTTGTCAGGCACCTGCAGGGAACGGTCGGGACCCTGCAGGGTCTGCTGGGCCGCGGCCCGCAGATCGTCGTGGCTCGATTCGGCGCGAGCAAAGACCGACTCGGCGATTCCATTGACCGGAACACCCAACTCGAGAGCGGTCTGCACGGTCCACGTGCCGGTGCCCTTCATGCCGGCGCGATCCTTGATCACGTCGACCAG
>NZ_JAVTWX010000070.1:8088-9524 GCF_032229645.1 Brooklawnia sp. | reverse complement strand
CTCGAAGTCGAGGATGTTGCGAATCGTGGCGCCGCGGAAGGCGTAGATCGACTGGTCGGAGTCGCCGACGACCATCAGTTCACCAGGACCGATGCGCGGTGAGCCCGCCGGCAGGCCATCGTCGGATCCGAGATCTCCACAAAGCTGCTTGATCAGCAGGTACTGCGCGTGATTGGTGTCCTGGTATTCGTCCACCAGAACCTGGCGGAAGCGGCGACGGTATGCCTCGCGGATTTCGGGATGCTGTTCGAAGAGCAGCACGGTGGTCATGATCAGGTCGTCGAAGTCGAGCGCGTTCGCCGCCCGCAGGCGTTCGTTGTAGACCTTATAAGCCTCGGCTCGCACCTCGTCCAGCCCGGACGCCTTCGCCGCAGCCTGCGCGGGAGTGATCAGTTCGTTCTTGCAGCCGCTCACCCAGTTGAGCAGCGCGCGGGGCGGGAACTTCTTCGGATCGAGATTCTGATCGCGCGCAACCAGGGTCATCAGGCGCCTGGCATCGGTGTCGTCGTAGATCGAGAAGGTCTTGCGATAGCCCATCGCGTCAATCTCGGAGCGAAGGATGCGGACGCACGCGGAGTGGAATGTGGAGACCCACATCAGCCGGGCGCGATTGCCGACCAGGTCGATGACACGCGAACGCATCTCGGCGGCGGCCTTGTTGGTGAAGGTAATCGCCAGGATCGATCCGGGGTGCACGTCGCGCTGTGAGACCAGGTAGGCGATGCGGCGGGTCAGCACCCGGGTCTTGCCCGACCCGGCACCTGCCACGACCAGCACCGGACCACCGGCGTGGATGACGGCTTCGCGTTGCGGCGGGTTCAGCCCAGCGAGCAGATCGGGTTCAGTCATAGCCCTCTCAGGGTAGCCGGACGAGTCAAGGGCCGGCGTGGTGGTCCGGGCACCTTCGGACCGGCCCGACCGGTGATGTGCGCACAACGGATCGGATTGAGATGCAATCGGATCGAGATTCAAAGGGTGAACCCCTGAGGATTCACCTAAATGCAGTTTCAATCGTGGGTGCATTGAGCCTGGTGTGCATAGATTGGACGACATGTCATTCATTTCGTGGATTGTCCTGGGCCTGATCGCAGGATCGATTGCCAAATCTGTCGTCGGCGGTGGCGGCGGCGGATGGTTCATGACGCTGCTGCTGGGCGTACTCGGCGCAGTCGTCGGTGGATGGATCTCCTCGGCACTGTTCAACATCTCGCTGCGGGGATTCTTCAGCCCCGTCACCTGGATCATCGCCATCCTCGGCGGATTCCTGGTGACCTTCGTCTATAACAAGGTAACCAAGAAATCCTGACGCCCCAACAAGTCCCGGGGCCTCATACACGCTCTGACGCCCCACACAAGCTCTGACGCCCCACAGCGACTACCGAAAGCAGCAGCAGCTACCGGCCGTCACAGCCGGGAACCACAGCGGCTACCGAAAG
>NZ_JAVTWX010000070.1:0-7988 GCF_032229645.1 Brooklawnia sp. | reverse complement strand
AAAGCAGCAGCAGCTACCGGCCGTCACAGCCGGGAACCACAGCGGCTACCGAAAGTAGCGACGGCTAGCGGTCGTCACAGCCGGCACCCACAGCGGCTACCGAAAGCAGCAGCAGCTACCGGCCGTCACAGCCGGCACCCACAACGACTACCGAAAGTAGCGACGGCTAGCGGATATTCGCTAGCCGTCGCTACTTCTGGTAGCCGCTTTCATCACGCCCGGACATTTCGCCAGCCCCTGCAACTTTGCGCAGCCCCTTCGTCCGCCGTGCCCTCGGACGAGCGCCCGCGTCAGACCAGCTTGCGGTCGGTGGCCCATTTCGTCAGCTGGTAGCGGTTCGACAGCTGCAGCTTGCGCAACACGCTCGAGACATGTGTCTCGACAGTCTTGATCGAGATGAACAGTTCCTTCGCCACCTCTTTGTACGAGTAGCCGCGAGCGATCAACTTCATCACCTCGCGCTCGCGCTGGCTGAGCCGGTCAAGGTCCTCGTCGATGGACGCCACGTCGATCGATCCCGAGAAGGCGTCCAGCACGAACCCGGCGAGCCGGGGCGAGAAGACGGCATCGTTGGTGGCCACGCGTCCGATCGCCTCGATCAGCTCGTCCGTGCTGATCGACTTGGTCACATAGCCGCGGGCCCCGGCCCGGATGACTCCGATGACGTCCTCGGCAGCATCGCTGACCGACAGCGCCAAGAACTTCACCTTCGGCAGGCCGGCATGCACCCGTTTGATGACCTCGGCACCACCGCCTCCGGGCAGATGGACGTCGAGCAGCACCACGTCGGGCACGCTCGCGACGATGGCCTTCACCGAACTGGCCACGTCCTCGCCTTCACCGACCACCTCGACCCTGTCGGGCGCCAGCTCCAGCTCATGACGCACACCGGCGCGGAAGATCCCGTGGTCATCGACCAGGACCACCCGCCACGGACCGGTACGCTCGGGGGTGGGTTCGGGCTGGGCGTTGGTCATACCTTCATCTCCAATCGGATCTCGGTTCCCTCGCCTGGGGCCGAGCGAATCTTCGCGTTGCCGCCATGGCGTTCCATGCGGCTGATGATCGACGAGCGAACTCCCATCCGGTCGTCCGCGACATCGGCAAGGTTGAAACCCCTGCCGCGATCGCGGACGAAGACCTGGACGAGTTCGCCCTCGCCGGTCGGCTCGACTTCAGCATAGACATCGATGAGCGGGGCACCGGAGTGCTTCGCGGCGTTCATCATCGCTTCTCGCGACGCCTGGACGAGCGCCCGCAGCCCCTCGGTCAGTTCGATATCGCCGACACAGACCACCTCGACGGGAACACCGCGTTCGTCCTCGACCTCACCACCGGCCTCGGTCAGGGCCGCCTTCAAGGTCGACGGCCCGGCCTGATCGGCATACAACCAGGCGCGCAGTTCGCGCTCTTGGCGCCGGGCAAGGCTGGCGACCTGCTTGGGATCGTCGGCCTGGCGCTGGATGAGTGCGAGAGTCTGCAGCACCGAATCGTGCAGGTGGGCGGCCATATCCGCCCGGGTGTCAGCGATCAGCTTCTCCTCGTTGACCGCGGCCATCCTGCGCCGATAGCGCAGAATCCAGGGCGCCGCCACGACTCCCAGGCCCGCCACGGTGAGCCCGGACACCATCGCCACCAATGGCAGCTGACTGACACCGCCCTGGGAGGCGGCCAGCAGCGCAACCGCGCAGCCGATCAGTGCCATGCCGCCGACGACACGCACCACTTCGCCGCCCTTCCTGACGCGGAATGACCCAAGCGAGCGCCGCCGCGTGTGATCGAGGTCCGCGGGAGTCATCGTCCGGGGTTGTGAAGGCGTGGCGGGTTCATCGTCGGCCTGCAGCCAGACCAGGCCGACGCCCAGCGCCGCCAGCATGATCGGCCAGAAGAAGGTGCTCGCCGGGCCGAGTCCGAGCATCCGGGCCAGCATGATCAGCCCGATACCGACCATCACCACCGCGATTACTCGTCCGAAACCCACCGTCTTCCCACGATCGGGCTGGCGCATCCCCTGATGACTCGCGGCCCGCAGACCCGGAGGTTGCTCGGCCGACGGCGGTTCGGGCATCAAGATCCACAAGACGGCGTAAACACCGATGGTCAGCACATTCGTGAACGCCAGACCCACAAAACAAGCCCGAACAAGCCAGACCGGCCAGCCCAGATGATGCGCGATGCCCGCGGCGACGCCGCCCAGCCAGGCGTCCGAGCGGCTGCGGCTCAACCCCGCGCGCTCCGGCGGTGTGTCGGGAGGTGCCGAAGGAGCGGGTGGCGACCCGAACGGGATGGGACGCGGTCCGGCAGGAAGCTGTCGTCCGGCAGAAATGGGCGCAATCGGACGAGGCTGCTGGTAGTTGGGACCCGGAACGCTCGTCACCCTTCAAGGTTCACATGTTCAACCCTGCAATTCCACTGACAGCGACCCCGAAGGCTCCCGGAAATGCTCCGATGAGCGATAATCTGCGAGGCTCTCGGCGATTTTGGGGGTCTGCTCGGGGTCCGGTTCAGTACCGAAGGCCGGGACCACCGGCAAGACTTGAGCCATGTCCGCCAGCACGCCACCGCCACCTCCACAGTGGCCGTTGCGTCCCGGCTCTCCTCGACCGTCTCGTGACTGGGCGGCCGAGTTTCTCGATTTGAGGCGCACTCCTGCTCGCGGCAATATCACGGGGCTGAGCGGGGCGGTGGCGACCTGGTTGGGCATCGATGTTCTGCTCGTCCGTTGTCTGTTCGTGCTGACCGGGCTGTGTTCGGGCATCGGCGTGATTGCCTACTTCACGGGCTGGATGCTGACCCGCAGCACGACCACCGGGCTGGCCCCCCTCGATCACATCGGTCGGCATTGGCGCAACGCGCCTGCGAGGGTGGTGGCGAACTGGGCACTGGCGTTCGGCATCATCGGCAGCCTGCTCTTCAGCACTGTGATGGGACTCGGCTGGCTGCCGGTCGTGATCCTCGCCGTGACCGTCTGGGCGGGCACCCAACGACGATTCATCCCCGGCCGACCCAGACAACAGGTAGCCACCCGCTATTGGGCGCCCAGCCCGGCGCCGGCGCGCAAGCACGACCGGGTGGCCATCGCCATCACCGTGATCACCCTGATCGTCGCTGCGGCGGCAGCGCTGATCGGCGTCATCGCGTTCCCGGACATAGTGGTTCTCCCCTTGGCGGCTGCGCTGGCGGTGATCGGGCTCGGGCTGCTGGTGATCGCCCGTCGTGCCAGAGGACTCGGGCTGATCGTCCCCGGCGTCGCGCTGGCGGTAGCCTTGACCGGGGCTATGGTGACGGCACCACCGCTCCCGCGCAGTTCGATGAACAACCTAGTGCGGCCGACCCAGCTCGACGACCAGGTGCTCCACAGCGAACATCGGACGATGGACATCCGCGACATCAGGATCGCCGCAGATGAGTACTGGAACATCAACCTGCAGGATTCCGAACTCGGACTGACGATTCCTGCCGACCAGAACGTGATCATCGAGGTCTTCTTTACCGACTCGATTATCATGCTGCCGGATTTCTTCAACGGATCCGGCCAAGCGCGCAACCAACAGATCATCGACGACGCCTTACCGACGCTTCATATCGAAGTGAGAGCCACCGACTCGCAGCTCTGGGTGACCTCGGCATGACCCGCGGTTCTAGCCCGACGGCGATTATCTGGGGATTCGCCTTCATCGCGCTCGCGGGCCTGGCCGCTTTGCGGCAATTCGACGTACTGACCACCATGACCGTCGTCGGTTTCCTCGCGCCGCTCGGGCTGATCGTCCTCGGCCTGCTCGGACTGGTGCTGAGCAACAGACATGACAAGACTCACTAGCCCACATCACCGGCATGGTTTATCTGACCTGCCACCCACAGAAAGGACAATGAATTCATGAGCACTCGCAAACTCGTCCGCAGCCGAGACCACCGTGTCATCGCAGGCGTCTGCGGCGGCATCGCCGATTATTTCGGCATCGATCCCCTGATTGTCCGGCTGATCGCTCTCGCTCTCGGCCTGTTCAGCGTCGGAGCCATCGGCGCGGCCTACGTGGTCGCGTGGTTGGCCATCCCCGATGAAGGCAGTGGCGATTCCGGCGCCGATCAGCTCTACGAGCGCTACGGCGACTACCGACGCCGCCGCGATGCCCGCGCCGCAGCCGAGAATCCGCCGGACGAGGGCCCGTCCGACAGCTTCAGTGCCGACTAAGGACCCTCCAAGCATCACGATGACGAGCCAGCGGCTGGCCGACCACGAGTCGGCTAGCCGCTTTCGTCATGTCCTCGAATTCGCCGGGCTGGGGTTTAGGACCCTCACTGCTCTTCGAATTCCAGCAACAGCCGGTGCAACTCATCGGCGTGCTCGAAGGCGACCGAATGACCCGCGTCCGCAAGATCCACCCACTGCTTGTCCGGCGCCGCCAGCAGCTCGTACCACTCACGGGCCGGCTCCGTGCGAGCAGCCAGCTCATGTTCACCAGCGAGGACGAGCACAGGCACCTCCAGCGCTGCTGCGTCGCGGCGCAGGTCCACGTCCTGCAACTGCGGATAGAGCTGGGAGAAGACGTCGAGCAGACCCCGCAGCACACTCACCTTCTCAATCGGTGAGTACTCCTGGCCAAAGACGCCATAGGGTCCGAGGTTGCTCTGTTGCCCTCTGCGCAGATACTCGGCGGGCGGAATGTAGCCGCCCTCCAAGAGCGGGTAGTGCGACATGATCGTCGCATAGTCGAAAACGCTGCGGTAAGGCGGCGGCCCCATGGTGGCCAGCCTCGCTACCAACTCGCCATGGCCACTGCCCATCGCAGTGGTGATCAGGTCGCGGTAGATCCCCTCATCGGTCTCCAGCGGAGCCACCATCTGCCCACTGCCGATGAAGGCGTGGAAGAGTTCCGGCTGCTGCCGAACCGCGAGCACCCCGAGCAACGATCCCCATGATTCGCCGAGCAGGTAGACCTTCTGCCGACCGTAGTGCTCGGTCAGCCAGCGCGCGAGTTCGATGGTGTCGGCGACACTGCCCTCCAGCGTCAGCCCCTCGGCGTCAAGAGCCGGATACGACTTGCCGGTGCCGCGCTGGTCCCAGCCGACGACCAGGAAATCATCGGTCAGAGGCTCGAAAAGCGCCCGCGAGTAGGCGAGATCGCTTTGTCCGGGGCCACCGCTCAGATAGAGCACGATCGGTAGATCCTCACGGGCACCACGCACTTCGATCCATTGCTCGTGCCCATTCAGCTCTACCGGAATCAGTTCCGCCACCTGACCTTCGATGGGCCGGCCATCCGCGTCCTTCAACGGTGGTGGGCTTGCGGGCAACAGCAGGGATGCCGCGATCAGCGCAAGCAGCACCGTGAGGACGATCACGCCCACCCGTCGTCCGGGGCCCCCGATGCCCCAGAGAGTGCCGGCGATGATTGATAGGCAGGCCAACGGCCAGACCACGATACGGCCCAGGACGAAGGCGAGCACGCCGAAGGCCGAACTGGCGTTCAACGGGCCCACCGTGGGCAGCGCGGAGTCGAGACGCAGGAGTTCGAAGACGATGAGGAATGCCATCGGGGCGAGCAGGATGGCCCAGCGGGAGCGGGCGGTTGCGCCCGTAAGAAGGCCGACTGCCAGGCCTCCGGCCAGCAGCGCGATCGTCTCCGCGGAGGTGACCGGTCCGCGAGGCTGGAACCACGCCATGATCGCTGCGAAGACTGCGCCGCACAATGCTGGCAATGCGAAACGCCGCAGCAGGGGCCACGGCCGATGAGTGTCAGACGTCGTTGTCATGGTGCCAGCATCGGCTACTCGTCCCGGGTCATGCATCGGGCCGGCGCCCCATCTATTCAGTGCATCGCCGGTGCCTCGAACCAAGGCGCGTACAGCTCGGGAAGTAGCCGGCGATGGGTCTGCGGACCGTTGTCGGCGAGGGCGGCAACGGCTAGCGTTTCGGTATGTGGCGCAACTTGCGCGAACTTGATGACGAACGCCCCTGGATCCTGGATGCTGTGCTGGCGTTCGCGCTTCTCAGCGCCGCGTTATTGGCGACGGCCGGATCCGTGCAGACCGGCTCGCTAGCCATGCTGCTGAGTATCGCGGTGGCGTTCTGCTATGCCTGGCGGCGCCGCTTTCCCATCGCAGTGCTGTTCGTCTCCGGTGTTCTCGTGGTGACGATGATCGGCTTGGGTTTCAACACCGCGGTGATCGGGTCCGGGCTCTTCCTCGCCGCCTACACCGTCGCTGCGCACCGGACGCTTCGCTCGACGATAGCGGCGGCCGGCTTCTGCCTGGTGCTGTTGGTGGTCGTCATGATCGCCTTCGGACAGCGGATGCCGCTCGCTGAAGGTGCCACCAACCTCGCACTGTTCGCCGGCGCCTTCGTGCTGGGACGAGGCGCCCGAGTGCATCGTGCCGCGGTACGGCTGGAGGCTGAACGGGCGGTACTGGTCGAACAGGCCGAACGCGAACGTTCCCGAGTGGCGCTCGCTGAGGAACGGCTTGCGCTCGCCCGAGCGCTGCACGATGTGACCGGTCAGTCACTCGCGGTGATCGCGCTGCAGGCAGGTGTCGGCTCGAAGATGCTGGACGACGATCCCGATGAGACGCGGGCGGCTCTCGAGGCGATCGCCGACATGAGCCGCGAGTCGCTACGCCAGGTGCGGCACCTGCTCGACACCTTGCGCGAGGACTCTCCAGATCTGCGACCAGACGGCGGTGAGTCATGATCCGCGTACTGATCGTCGACGATGAGGCGCTAGTGCGGCGCGGACTTGCCGTCCTGCTGCGCCACGAGCCGGATTTCGAGGTGGTCGCAGACGCGGCCGATGGGCTTTCGGCTGTCCGGCAGGCGCACGAGCAGCAGCCCAATGTGATGCTGATGGACATCCGGATGCCCGGGATCGACGGCATAGAGGCCACCAGGCGGATCGCGAACGACCCCGAAACCAACGACGTAAAGGTCCTGGTGCTGACGACCTTCGATCACGACGAGAACGTCTTCGCCGCGCTACGGGCCGGAGCCTCGGGCTTCCTGCCGAAGGACACCGAGCCGGAGCGGCTGCTGGAGGCTATCCGGGTGGTCGCGGCCGGCGATTCGTTGCTCGCTCCGGGCGCGACACGGCGGCTGATCGAGGAGTTCCGTCGTTCGGCTCCGCGGCAGGCGCCCAGGTCCGGCACCCTGGAGGTACTGACCCAGCGCGAGATAGAAGTGCTCCGGCTGGTGGCCGGCGGTGCGTCCAATGCAGAGATCGCCGGCCAGTTGGTGATCAGCTACGCGACGGCCAAGACCCATGTCAGCCGGCTGTTGACCAAGTTGGACGCACGCGATCGCGCGCAGCTGGTGATCCTCGCCTACGAGCACGGCATCGTCCGGCCCAAGCAGGCCTGACGACCAGCGCGACCGGCGGCAGAGTGCCCGATCGTGTGGTCTCAGAGCCCGACATGGGCCGTGGGGCTACACGATCCGACATCTGGGAGCCGTCACTCCCACTCGATGGTGCCCGGCGGCTTGCTCGTGACATCCAGCACCACGCGGTTGATCTCTCGAACCTCATTGGTGATGCGGGTGCTGATCTTCTCGATCACGTCGTAGGGCAGCCGCGACCAGTCGGCGGTCATCGCGTCCTCGCTGCTCACCGGACGCAGCACGATCGGGTTGCCGTAGGTGCGGCCATCGCCCTGGACCCCGACCGAACGCACATCGGCCAGCAGCACCACGGGCATCTGCCAGACATCGCGGTCGAGTCCGGCCGCCGTCAACTCCTCGCGAGCGATCGCGTCCGCCTCGCGGAGCAGGTCGAGACGCTGCTTGGTGACCTCGCCGATGATGCGGATGCCCAGCCCGGGGCCGGGGAAGGGCTGACGCCAGACCATCTCGTGGGGCAGGCCCAGTTCTTCGCCGGCAGCGCGAACCTCGTCCTTGAACAGGGTGCGCAGCGGTTCGATCAGGGTGAACTGCAGGTCGTCGGGTAGGCCGCCGACGTTGTGGTGGCTCTTGATGTTCGCAGCACCCTCACCCCCGCCGG
>NZ_JAVTWX010000069.1:0-9661 GCF_032229645.1 Brooklawnia sp. | reverse complement strand
AGACCGCATTCAGGTGACCGACCGGGTAACCGGGACGCCCGGCCGCCTCCAGCGCGGCAAGGTGGGCGAGCCGATGCCGGGTCTGATCGGATGCCCGGGAGGCCGGATCGGCTTCCGGCGGTGGCGGGGCCTCGAGTTGCGCGAGTTCGGCGAGCTGTTCGGCGGTGAAGACGAGTGGCTCGTCGGGCGGCAGACGCATGAACGGGATCGTCAAGAAGCCCTCGGCGATCAGACAGGCGACGCCGACCTGAAGGATGGTCAGCGGATTGGCCAGCGCGACATAGCGCGGCGACCACTGCGGGCCGTATTTGGCGTTGGCGCGATAGAGACTCTGGATCTGCCAGAAGCGGTCGAGCAGGCCTAGCACCTGCGAGTTCATCCTGCGGTAGGTGGTCGCTGCGACATCCTCGGCCTCCGCGAAGACCTGCCGGAAGAAGGCGAAGTTCAACGAGACCCGCGCGATGCCATGGTCGGTGCACCAGCTCATCAGCTCGGCGGTCAGGAACTCGTTGGTGCCGTTCGGAGCATCCGGGCTGCGGCGCATCAGATCGAGCGAGAGACCGTGGCGTCCCCACGGCACGAAACTCTGCACAGCGACCATCGTGTCATTCGCGTCATGGACGGTGACCACCACGATCCTGGCGTCCGCCGGATCTCCGAGCCTGCCGAGGGCCATCGTGAAGCCGCGTTCATCGCCCTCGCGCCATCTCTCGGCGGCCGCATCGAGCGCAGTCAGTTCGTCCGGCTCGAGGTCGCCGGTGCGGGTGATCCGGACGCTCAGCCCGTCGCGCCGGGCGCGGTTGACCGCCCGGCGCACCTCGGTCATCGTCGTCGAGTCGAGGCGGAATTGCCCGGGCTTCAGGATCGCCTCGTCGCCCAGCCGCAAGATCCGGTAGCCGAGCACCGTGTTGTATGCGCGAGCGCCGGCCTCGCCGCACGACAGCACCGCAGGCACCCAGCCGAAGCGGCGCGCTTCGTCCTGCCAGCTGGCGATTGCTTGCGGCCACGAATGCGGGTCGCCGAGCGGATCGCTGGAGGCGAGGCAGACCCCGGCGAAGGTGCGATAGGCGACGGCAGCCTTGCCGTCGGCGGAGAAGTGCAGCAGTTTGTCGGCTCGGGTGTTGAAGTAGCTGAGCGAGTCGTCGTCGCCGTATCCGGCGATCATCCGGCGGGCCGTCAGCGCCGAGGTGGCGTCCGGCTGCTCATCGGAGCGGGTGGAACGCAGGAAGATCACGGTGGCCGCGAGGAGCGCGATCACCATGATCACAGACGCGAGCTGCGGCACCAGATGTGCGACATGCACATTCCACGATCGTGGCGGCGCGATCCCGACCGCGTGCATCAGTGCGGTGACGGTCTGCTGCCAGGCCGGACCGCTCGCGTCCGGCCAGATCAGCACCAGCAGATGGGTGGTGGCTATCGCCAGCACCAGCCCACCCAGCAGTGTGCCCAGTGCGCCCGTCCATGAGCCCGGCGGGATCCGCGCCGGGAAATCCGGACGCAGCCGGATCAGGGCGGGAACCGCAATCACCGCGATGATTGCCGAGGCGATCAGCATGGGCACGTGCTCGTTGGGCCGGTCGAGCATCTGGGGTTCATCGGAAAGCATGATCAGGACAGCCCCGACCGCACCCCACAGCCCCCCGATGACCTGCATCGCAATGACGATCCACAAGGCGAGACGCTTGCGATAGAGCAGCCCGACGGTGAGCAGTCCCAGGCCGGCGGCCGAAACCAGTGAGGCGGTGGCCGGGATGTTCGCCGTCCAGAAGGCCATCTCGGCCCAGCTGACGTGCCCGTGCACCGCGAAGACTCGGCGGCTGAGCCACAGCAGCAAGGCGGTCGGGGTGGCGAGCGCGAACGCCCACGTCACCGCGTTCGCGAGGCGGTGACGACGGGCCTGGATGCTCGGCGCTGTGATGCTCATTGGGTGGCCTCCCAGGCGAAGTGCGGCTCCTGACGGCCCAGCCAGCCGAGCCCGGCCTCCAGGCCGGCGGCCCATACCGAGGTGGTGTGGCCACCGGTGTCCACCAGCTGACTGGTCAACGAGGTGGGAGCCAGCACCGCCGAATTGAACCGCTGCCACGATTCGTAGGGCATGGGGTCGTCCTTCGCTGTATAGAACCACAGATCGACATCGGGCGGGTTGCTGCCGGCGATGACGCCCAGGTCGTAGCTGGTGTCGTCGTCCGGCCGCAGCTTCGGGCCTTCGAAGTCGGCTTCGAAGTAGCCGGACATATTGATACTCGAACCGAAGAGGTCCGGATGCCGCATGGTCAGCATGGACGAGCAGAAGCCGCCCGCGCTGTAGCCGAAGGTCGCCCAGCCCTCGCGATCGGGATCGGATCGCAGATTCGTGCGGATCCAGTTCACGACATCGGTCGCGATATAGGTTTCCATCAGCACCGATCCGTCCGAGGCGTCCACGCATTCGGTGTCGAGATTGTCCGGGAAGACGTCCGGGACGACGACGATCGATTCGCGCAACTGCTGCTGAGAGCTCAGCGAGGCGACGAGCTCGCCGGGATGCAGACCCTCGACGAGCGCGGTGACCGAGCCCGGCACACCACTGAACCCGAGCAGTACCGGATAGAACCGTTCCGGATGGTCCAGATACGACGGCGGCAGCCAGACGGCCGCTGTCTGCGTCCGGCCGCTGGCCGGTCCGGTAATGGAGACCGTCAGGTATTGCCCCTGGGAGGTGTCGTCCGACCAGGTCTGTTCCCCGAATGCGGGATTGGTGCGTGGATTCGACTGCAGATCGGAGGGGATGCCGGTCTGCCACCCAACCGCCGGCTGGTCGGGCTCGGTGGGGTCTCCGACCGCTTCGGTGGCGGCGACCGCGCCGACACCGCCCATGCTCGACCAGGTGGTGAACCACGAACTCTGCGTGTTGAGGACGAGGAAGACCATCGCGAGCGAGAGCAGGATGCTGACCAGGACGCCGACGCTCTGCTCTCCGATCGCATGATGACGATGGGGATGCCGGTGGGTGGGGATCCAGATCAGCGTCCATCCGAGGATGGCGAGGAGCAACACTCCCACGAGGATGAGGATGACCGGCGAGGTCGGCTGAAGCCAGCTGGGCATGTACTCAAGGATGCCCCCTTGCCCGATGAGATTCGGGCGCCGACCGCGAACCGAGCCCGTTTCGGGGCAATCAGCGGGTCGAGGGGGACATGAATCGGGTCGTCACTGATGCAGGCTACGGGTCAGCGTGTAGCCGCGGTTCTGGGTGATCAGTGTGGTCGGGCCGATCAGCTGGGACAGCCGGGATTTCCACGGCAGATGCGAGTTGAAGACACACCAGAACTCGCCGCCGGGCCCCAGCGTCCGGGAAGCCTCGGCGAACAGCGTCAGCGCCGGGGCGGAATCCTTCGCGGCCCCGCGATGGAACGGGGGATTGCAGACGATGACGTCGATGCTCTGGTCATCGAACGCATCAAGGCCGGACGCCCAATGCGCCTCGACTGCGGCGCCGGCGGTGCGCCGGGTCGCATCGACCGCCGCCCAGCTGGCGTCGACCGCGGCCACCGTCGAATCCGGGTGAGTGCGGGTGAGCAGCGCGGCCAGCAGGCCCGATCCGCAGCCCAGATCGAGATAGCGGTCGGCATCGGCCACTCGATCGAGGTGGTCGATGAGTAGCCGGGTGCCGTCGTCCACGCGGCCCGCAGCGAAGGTGGCGCCGTGCCACCACAGGTCGATCTGCTCGCCGCCGATGTCGAGCCGTTTGTGCTTTGGCCAGCTCAGATGGCCGGCCCGCGAGGGCCCGGACGCCAACAGTGCCCGCGACTTCTGTTGTCCCAGGCTTGCCGCCACCGACGAGAAGTGGCGCGCCAGGGCGCTGTTCATCGACCTGCTCAGATGCTTCTCGCGGCCACCGGCGACCAGCTGCACCTCCGGCACTGCAAAGGCGGCGACCAGCTCTGCGTATTCGTCCAACCCGCCCAGCGCACTCGGCAGCCGCATCCAGACCAGGTCGACATCGGCGAGGGCTGCTGCATCCAATCGTGGGATGAGCAGCTCATCGGCCACCAATGCACGGTCTCGGATGTCGTCGCACCAGACGCTGACCCGCCCGGCCCGAGCCGTGCCCTCGTCGGCCAGCCCTGGGGCGTCGACGATCAGCAGATGCCGGGCGTGGTCTGGTGAGTTGGCTGCGATGATGCGGTCGACGGGATCCATGGGCTCGATTCTCTCATCATCATGCTCGCCTGTAACGTTTCGGCCATGCCGGCCAATCGTCAAGTGAATGTCCACGTCATCGCCGACAGTTCGGGTGAGACCGCGGCCAGACTGGCCCGCGCCGCTCAGGCACAGTTCCCGCGGTCCCGGTTCTCGATCGTCCGGCACCCCAGGGTGAAGGACGGCGAGGCCTTGTTGCGGGTCTTCGACCGCATTACCGCAGCCCGTGCGGCTGATCCACAGGGCCGCATTGTCATCCTGTTCACACTGGTGAAGCGGGAAATGGCCGAGATGGTGCGGCGCTACTGCACAGACAAGCAGCTGCACTGCGCCGATCTGCTCGGCGACACCTTGCAGGCGATCGAGCAGACGACCGGCTCCGAGGCGGACGAGGTCGTGATGCGTCCGGTCGCGGTGGAGGCCGACTACTTCGACCGGATCAGCGCGATGGAATTCGCGGTCCGCAACGACGACGGCGTCATGCCCGAGGCACTGGCCGAGTGTGATATCTGCCTGGTCGGGGCCTCCCGGTCGGGCAAGACCCCACTGTCGCTCTACCTGGGATATGTCGGCTACAAGACGGTCAACGTGCCGCTGGTGCCAGGCATCGCGCCGCCCGAGGAACTCTTCGAGATCGAGCGCTGGCGGATCGTGGGGCTGACCATCGACGCCGAGCGGCTGCTGCAGATCCGCTCGCGGCGGGTGAAGACGCTGGGCGGCTACGGCACCAAGGACGGTGGCTACGCCGATCTGGCGAAGATCTATGACGAACTGGACGAGGTCGGGCGCATCCAGCGCCAGCTGGGCTGCCCGGTGATCGACACCACCGGTCTGGCCCTGGAGGAGGCCGCTGCGAGGGTCACAGATCTCGTCGAGGCGCGAGCACGCAAGGCCGGATCGCGGCTGCGCCGTACACCTGGCAGTCTGCGGCTGGCACCATAACCCGCTGTCGGTTGCCCCGGGGCCGAAGAAAACAGCCTGATCCGGTTTCCACTTGTATGCCGAAGCAGGCAGAATAAAGGGGTGCAAGTGCCACCAGTGGCGCTCAACGGCGTGTCACGGACCCGTCCCCGCACGATTTTGCTAGTCAAAGGAGATTTCAGCAGTGACTGATAAGTACATCTACGACATTTCCGAGGGCGACGCGTCGATGAAGCCCATCCTCGGTGGAAAGGGCGCCGGCGTCGCGGAAATGATGCGGCTGGGCGTCCCGGTACCCGACGGATTCACCATCACCACCACGGCATGCGTGGAAACGATGAACAACAATGGCGAGTGGCCAGAAGGCATGCGTGAGCAGATCGCCGAGGGTCTCAAGCGCTTCGAAGAGCGTACCGGGCGCACGCTCGGCGGTAAGGACAAGCCGCTGCTGGTCTCCGTCCGTTCAGGTGCCGTCGTCTCGATGCCCGGCATGATGGACACCATCCTCAACCTCGGCATCAGCGATGAGACCGTCGAGGCCGTGGCTGCCGAGGCAAACAATGAGCGTTTCGCCTGGGACTGCTACCGCCGCTTCATCCAGATGTACGGCGAGGTCGTCGAAGGCGTTTCGCAGCACCTCTACGAGGACGCGCTGACCGCGAAGAAGGCCGAGAAGGGTGTGGAGGGCGACACCGATCTGACCGCCGAGGATCTCAAGGAACTCGTTGCCGAGTTCAAGCAGATCTCGAACGAGGCGCTGGGCGGTGAGTGGACGACCGATCCGGTCGAGCAGCTCAACCGCGCGGTCGACGCGGTCTTCCGTAGCTGGGGCAACCCGCGCGCCGAGGTCTACCGCAAGGCCAACCACATCTCCCGCGACCTGGGTACCGCCGTCAACATCATGCAGATGGTCTTCGGTAACCGAGGCGAGACCTCGGCCACCGGTGTCTGCTTCACCCGTAATCCATCCACCGGTGACAAGGGCATCTACGGCGAGTTCCTGACCAACGCTCAGGGCGAGGATGTCGTCGCAGGCATCCGTACCCCGCGCCATCTGTCGGAGATGGAAGACGTTCTTCCCGAGGCGTACCACGAACTGCTCGACACGATGGCTCGCCTCGAGGGCCACTACAAGGACATGCAGGATCTCGAGTTCACCATCGAGAACCGCAAGCTGTACATGCTGCAGACCCGCAACGGCAAGCGGACCGCTGCCGCAGCGCTGAAGATCGCCTCCGACCTGGTCGACGAGGGCGTCATCGACAAGAACGAGGCGCTGCGCCGCATCGAGCCCGGCCAGCTCGACCAGCTGCTGCACCCGGCCATCGATCCGTCCAACACCGCCAAGCCGATCACCAAGGGCCTGCCTGCTTCGCCTGGGGCTGCCGTCGGTGGCCTGGTCTTCGATGCCGATACCGCCGCCGAACTGGGCGAGAAGGGCGAGGCAGTCGTCCTTGTTCGTTATGAGACCACTCCGGACGACATTCACGGCGTTCTGGTGGCCCAAGGCGTTCTCACCGCTCACGGCGGCATGACCAGCCACGCGGCCGTTGTGGCGCGTGGCTTCGGCAAGCCCTGCGTGGCAGGTGCGACCACGATCAAGATCGACCTCGACAGCAAGCAGCTCACGGTCGGCGACCATGTCTTCAACGAGGGCGACGTCATCACGCTCAACGGCTCGACCGGTGAGGTCTTCGGTGAGGCGCTGAAGCTGATCCCGCCGCGCATCAACGAGGACTTCCAGCGTGTCGTTGCGTGGGCCGACGAGGTTCGGACGATGGGCGTGCGCGCCAACGCCGACAACTTCGAGGACGCGTCCAAGGCCCGCGAGCTCGGTGCCGAGGGCATCGGCCTGTGTCGTACCGAGCACATGTTCATGGCCGCCGACCGGCTGCCGGCCGTCCGTGAGATGATCCTGGCGGAGAACGCCGAGGAGCGGGCCACCGCACTGGAGAAGATCCTGCCGATGCAGCAGGCCGACTTCGAGGGCATCTTCACCGCGATGAAGGGCCTGCCGGTCACCGTCCGGCTGCTCGATCCGCCGCTGCACGAGTTCCTGCCGAACTATCTCGACCAGGCGCTTAAGGTGCAGGAGCTGGAACTCACCGGTGGCGACGCCGCGATCTTGGCCAAGGAGCGCACGACGCTCGCCCAGGTCAAGAAGCTGCACGAGCAGAACCCGATGCTCGGCACCCGTGGCTGCCGTCTGGCGATGCTGTACCCGGAGATCCCCGAGATGCAGACCCGCGCCATCATCCGCGCAGCCCTGGCCGTGCTGGAGCGCGAGGGTGAGACCGTCGGCGTTGAGATCATGATCCCGCTGGTGGGCCTCGAGACCGAGATCGTCACCCAGCGCGCTATCGTCGACCGCACTGCGGCCGATGAGCTGGAGGCCGCCGGCAAGCAGCTGGACTACACGATCGGCACCATGATCGAGCTGCCGCGGGCCGCCCTGATCGCGGACAAGATCGCCGAGCACGCCGACTTCTTCAGCTTCGGCACCAACGACCTGACCCAGACCACTTTGGGTATCAGTCGTGACGATGCCGAGAATGGCTTCCTGGGCGCCTACGTCGCTGATGGTGTTCTGCCGCGCAACCCGTTCGAGACGATCGACATCGACGGGGTCGGCCAACTGGTCCGCACCGGCGTCGAGAAGGGACGCAGCACGAACCCGAAGCTGAAGTGCGGTGTCTGCGGCGAGCACGGTGGCGATCCGGATTCGATCGAGTTCCTCCAGACCGTCGGGCTGAACTACGTGTCCTGCTCGCCGTTCCGGGTTCCGATCGCCCGCTTCGCGGCTGCCAAGGCCGCCATGGAGCAGAAGTGAATTGATCCTGGTCTGAGCCGATCAGAACGAATCAGAGCCTGACAGAGGATTAACGCGCAGCGGTAGTTCTCTGGAGGGTCCTCAGGTGGCCCGGTTCCCTTCAAGGGGCCGGGCCACCTGGCGTTCATGGGTGGGTCTCGTTCAGCGGCTGTCGAAAGTCGCAGGTGCTGCCGGAGTGCGGGTGGTCTGGTGCAGCGGCTGCCGCTAATGGCAGAGGCTAGCGAACCTTCGGTAGCTGTTGTGGTTTCCGGTAGCCGTTGTGGTGGGGGTCGGACGGATCGGCAGTTGTTGGGGTTTCCGGTAGCCGGTGGGGTGGTGGGCGTTTCACGCCTGGCAGCGGCTGCCGAAAGTCGCAGGTGCTGCCGGAGTGCGGGTGGTCTCGTCCAGCGGCTGCCGCTAATGGCAGAGGCTAGCGAACCTTCGGTAGTTGTTGTGGTTTCCGGTAGCTGCTGTGGTGGGGGTCGGACGGATCGGCAGCCGATGTGGCTTTCGGTAGTCGCTGCTCATGCCGCTTCAGAGCCTGACGCAGTGAAACCAGTCTGGTCCAGTGAGACCGGTCCGACCCGGTGAAACCAGCGAGATCAGGCGGGTTCGACCGGGTCGCCGTAGACATCCGGACGAAGGCTGGCCGCGAGGTAGCGCGCCGCGTCCGCATAGTGCGGGCCGGGGTTGTAGAGGAAGTACTGCTGCGGCAGGTAGACGATCTTGCCGTCGCGTACGGCATCCACCGCCTGCCAAGCGGTATTGGACGCAAACTCGTTCGCCATGGCCGCGCGGGCCTCGTCGTTGCTGTTGAACATGCTGGTGACCAGCAGATAGTCGGGCTGCGCGGCGACGATCGCCTCGATGTCGAGGGTGGTGGTGTCGGAGCCGGAGTTATCCGGTGTCTTGCCGGAAGCGATATTGGTGACACCCAGCAGCGAGGTCATTTGGCCCGGCACCGAATCGTCGAGTTTGATCATCGTCGAGTAGGTCGCGGCGTTCAGGATCACGACCGACGTGTCATCGTCCGCGGGCCATTGCTCGACGACGGCTCGGGTGTCGGCGGTGATCTGCGCGATGCGCTGGGATGCCCGCTCGCTGGTTCCGGCCAGCGCACCGAAGATCTCGTAGGCGGTGGTGACATCGTCCAGACTCTTGATCGACGCGGCGAAGGTGGGGACGCCCAGCTGCTCCAGTTGGGATTCGAGAGAGGCTTGAGCGGCCGCCTGAATGATGACCAGGTCGGGATTGAGGCCGATCAGCGCCTCGCTATCGATGCTGCGCGGCAGCCCGAGTTGTGGCAGGGCCCTCATCTCGTCCGCCCGGTCGTCGACGAGCAGAAGGTTCTCGGTGAGCGTGGGTGCGGCGATGGCGGTGCCGCCGGCGTCGTAGAAGATGCTGAGGGGAGTGCCGGAGACCACGGCGATCCGCTGGGGCGGCTGCTCGAAGGTCTCCACATGCCCGGTGAAATCCGTCACGGTCATCGGGAAACCGTCGTTCGAGTACCCGGCGAGGCTCTTGCTACTGGTGATCGGACTCTTGCTGGGGGTGGACGATGAGTCGGGCACCGACGCCGTTGCCCCGCAGCCCGCGGTCAGCACCAGGGCGGCGAATGCACCAAGCACCCGGAGGGTCCAGCTGTGGGTCCGGTTCTTCAAGGCAGTTCTTTCCGGAGCGGCCGGATCGAGCCGGCGCGGCCCCTTTCTAGGCCATGGAAACAGTGCCCGATTACGCTAACACCCG
>NZ_JAVTWX010000068.1:3654-9772 GCF_032229645.1 Brooklawnia sp. | reverse complement strand
CTGGAGAACACGCTGGCCACCACGGTCTTGCAGGCCAGGGAAGCGCTGCGTTCGGCCGGCGCGCTCCTCGAGACGCCGGTCGACCTGGTTCGCGGCGGGCATGACGTCGTCTGGTGGCGCCGGACGCTGCCTCCACTGATGCCACTGCGCCGCGCCCCCGGGGAGTGAACAGGGGACGCGGTAGCTGCAACGGTCAGGAGATCAGTGGCAGAACTCCGCCGATGCCCTCGTGAATCGCAACCGGGCGGAACGGATAGGTGCTGACATCGTTGATTCCGGTCGAGCCGGTGAGCACGAGATGGGTTTGCAGCCCCGCCTCCAGGCCCGAGCGCATATCGGTGTCCATCCGGTCGCCGACGAAAGCGGTGGTCTCCGAATGGGCGCCGATACGGTTGAGCCCGGCCCGGATCATGATCGGGTTCGGCTTGCCCACGAAGTAGGGCCTGCGGTTGGTGGCCGTCGTGACGAGCGCGGCAACCGAGCCGGTCGCAGGAAGCGTGCCCTCGGGTGAAGGGCCCGAGACATCCGGATTGGTCGCGATGAACTTGGCGCCGCCCTCGATCAACCGGATGGCCTGGGTGATCGCCGAGAAGGAGTAGTTGCGAGTCTCGCCGAGCACGACGAACTCGGGGTTGCTGTCGGTCATGACGAAGCCCTGCTGATGCAAAGCGGTCGTCAGCCCGGCCTCACCGATCACGTATGCACTGCCACCCGGACTCTGGGATGCGAGGAAATCGGCGGTTGCTGCAGCGCTCGTCCAGATTCGGTCCTCGGGAATCTCGAGCCCCGAGGTCGCGAGCCGGGCCGACAGATCGCGGCGGGTGAAAATCGAGTTGTTCGTCAGTACCAGGTACGGCACCCCGCTCGATTCGAGGGCGTGAATGAATTCCTTCGCGCCGGGCAAGGCAACGCTCTCGTGAATCAGTACGCCGTCCATGTCGCACAGCCAGGCTTGTGGCCGGGCCAGCGCTGCCAGCTCCTCGGGACTGGTGACTCGGATCTCATACGTCATCTCGTCTTCCTTCCGTGCAGGGCAACCGCGCGGGCCGAACCGCTACCTCCAGTGTGGCGTACCGCGGTGACACGAGTACGGGCTATCGAATAACCCGCGCACTGAACGGCGGTGTCAGCCTTTGACGGCGAGCATTGTCAGGTTGTTTCCGGTCGTTTGGCTCAACACGATTTGACTGTCACCGCGGTCTTTGTCCACCTGGACGACACCGCTGATCGATTGGCCCGCCGACAGGGTGGCTTCCGATAGTCCATCGAGACCGGGTGCTGAAGACATCACCTGGATGTCACCGCTGGCCATGTCCATCACCAAGAATCGATACTTCAAAACGCCAGTGTCGACCTGAAGGGTGATATCAACCGAAAGAGTGCTGCCATCCCACCACGAATCGTTGATGGTGAACGTGCCTGCCAAGCCATTCGAACTGAATGGCGTCGAATTCGCGTACTCGCCGCTGGGAGGCATGCTCGGCATGGTGCGGGTGGCCGTGGGTGTCGCACTCGCTTCGGGGGATGCTTCGGGATTGGGCCGGATGGCCAGCCACCAGATCGCAACGAAGGCGATGACCGCGACGATTGCCAGTACCAGCGGAGCCAGTCGGTTGCGGCGCGGCGCGAATTGCTGGATCGAGATCGACGGCTGCTGTCGAGTGGTCTGTGCAGGCTGCTCATCGGCCGGGGAATAGCCGGGGGCCTGCCTGGGGGCAGTCGCCGGTTGCTGAGGCGACGTGGGCTGCCCACCGGGTTGATTCCATGAGCCGGATGTCTGCCCCCAGGCGGAGCCGCCTTGACCCCAGGGGGGAGTCTGTTGCCGCCATGCCGAACCGCCTTGTGAGGTGGCCTGCGGGTCTGACGGATCGGGTGGACGTGGTGGTGTGCTCATGATGACTACCAGGGTAGCCAGCAGGGTCAACGTCCCGAGTTATCCACAGGACCGGACTTCTTTGACCGATCCGGTGGGTCATTTGCCGATCCTTATGCCATGAAACCAACAGAATCCGATGCGTCCGCCGCACGAGCCTCTGGTTCGTGGGCTCCTCCTTCAGCGGCCGGCGACCTGGACGCCCCGCTGCGCCTCAAGAACGATGGCGACGTTGTTGCCGCCATTCCCTATCTACTGGGATTCCAACCTCGTGAATCGATCGTTGCGCTGGTCTTCGGGGACAAGGCCTTGATCACCACGGTCCGTTTCCCGATCGAGATCGCCGACGCACCTGCGGAACTGGCGCATCGGGTGGACACCATCGGCAGACAATTTCCCGGTTCCAGCTGGGTATTTGCCGGCTATTCGACCGATCGGAGGCGGGTCGAGAGGGCCATCAGCCAGATGACGACGATGATCGGTGCCGACAGGGTCCTCGAATCGGTCTATGCGCATGCAGGCCGCTATTGGTCGTTGTCATGCACGGTGCCGCAGTGCTGTCCGCCCGAAGGCCGCCCGATTGATGTCGAGGGCTCGCCGATCGCTGCCCGTGCGGTGCTGGCGGGCATGCAGGTCTTGGATTCGCGGTCTGACCTGGATGCATCGATCCGGCCGCCACGAGGTTGGCTCGGACGAGCAGCCCTCCGGCGGGTCGAGGACGCCCGGACGGTCGTGCGTGGATTGGAGTTGCACGAGATCGAGACATCGTTTGCGGAGCTGGTACGACACGGGCTGGAAGATCCGCGGCAGATCGTGCCGACCCAGGCAGCCATGCTGGCCGCGATGGCCTACTATCCTTCGGCCCGCGACCAGGCATTGAGGCTGCTCACCAGGCATGATGCTCAGCGTCATGTCGACTTTTGGCGGGCGGTGGCACAACTGACCCCGCGGGAATGTCAACCGCCGGTGCTCGGTCTGCTGGGGCTGGCCGCGTGGGTCAATGGCGAGGGCGCATTGCAGGTGGTCTGCATCGAGCGCGCCGAAAAGGTCGCTCCGCATCATCCGCTGATCTCATTGCTGGCCGAGATCAACGCCGCCGCCGCTCCGCCCGATCTGTGGGACGAGCTGCGGGCCGATCTCTTTGGGACGCAGGCATGAATTAGCCCGAGGCCTGAAGCCGGCGAATCGCGCGCCGTGGATCGGCGCCGCCCAGCTTGGCGCTGACATAGCCGGTGAGAAGCAGTGCCAACTCGACGCCGAGGATGGTTGCTCCGACACGCAGTGATGCGGGTGAACTGACCATCTGACCATCAAGGCCAACGGAATGATGGCACCCAGCGCGAAGGCGGTGAACGACGATGCGGCGGGCAGCGCCGGTGCCGAGATCGGGCGGCGATCGGCTAAGCTATCCGGGTGCATCGCAAGGAAATCCGAGCGAAGAGGAGCCTGCCTGTTCTTCCGAGGATGACGAAACGGATGAGCGATGCGAGGGGTCGCCAAAACCCGGCGCAGCTTCTTCTCATGCCGCAGCGCGACTGATGACAGTCGCGCTGCGGAGACCCCTGATGCCTTTGGGCTTCGGGGGTTTTTCATGTCGGGAGCTGTCAGGGCCAGACCAGCGAGCAAGGAGACGGGAACGGTGAGCCAGACCAGCGAGGCGTCCGAGCAAGTCGGCTACGACGCGCCTGCAGCGCAGGAGAAGTGGCAGCGATTCTGGGAATCAAACCAGACATTCGTCGCCCACGACGAGACTGACAAGCCGCGACGGTACGTGCTCGACATGTTCCCGTACCCATCCGGTGATCTGCACATGGGCCACGCGGAGGCTTACGCCATGGGCGATGTGCTCGCCCGGTTGTGGCGCATGCAGGGCTATGAGGTGTTGCATCCGATCGGCTGGGACTCCTTCGGGTTGCCCGCCGAGAACGCGGCGATCAAGAACAACACTCATCCGGCCGAGTGGACCTATAAGAACATTGAGACGCAGAAGACCTCGTTCAAGCGCTACGGGCTGAGCCTGGACTGGACGCGTGAGCTGCACACCAGCGACGCCGAGTACTACCACTGGACGCAGTGGATCTTCCTCAAGTTCTTCGAGCGGGGCCTGGCTTACCGCAAGGACTCCTACGTCAACTGGTGCCCGCACGACCAGACGGTGCTGGCCAACGAACAGGTCGTCAACGGGCTCTGTGAGCGCTGCCACACCCCGGTGACCAAGCGCAAACTCAACCAGTGGTACTTCAAGATCACCGACTACGCCGACCGGTTGCTCAATGACATGGACGAGTTGGCCGCCGGCTGGCCCGACCGGGTGCTGGCGATGCAGCGCAACTGGATCGGGCGTTCCGAAGGGGCGCTGGTCGACTTCGCGATCGAGGGCCGCGACGAACCGATCACCGTGTTCACCACGCGTCCGGATACCCTCTATGGGGCCACCTTCATGGTGGTCGCCCCGGACTCGGAGCTGGCCGCCGAACTGGTCTCCGACGAGCAGCGCCCCGCCTTCGAGGGGTACCTCGATCAGGTCAAGAAGTCGACCGAGATCGAGCGACAGTCGACCCAGCATGAGAAGACCGGAGTCTTTCTGGGCCACTATGCGATCAACCCCGTCAACGGCGAGCGCATCCCGATGTGGGCCGCCGACTACGTGCTGAGCGACTACGGCACCGGCGCGATCATGGCCGTCCCGGCCCACGATCAGCGTGACCTGGAGTTCGCGCTCAAGTTCGGTCTGCCGGTGCGAGTCGTCATCGACACCGGCGAAGCCGACCCTGCCGAGTCGGGCGTCGCGACCGCGGGCGATGGACGCTACGTGAACTCCGGACCGTTGAACGGGCTGGACGACAAGCACGCCGGTGTGGCCGCTGCGGTCGAGGCACTGCAGGGACGCGGCACCGGGAAGGCCACTGTCACCTTCCGGCTGCGCGACTGGCTGCTCAGCCGCCAGCGCTTCTGGGGCTGCCCGATCCCGATCATCCACTGCCCGCATTGCGGCGAGGTGCCGGTTCCCACCGACCAACTGCCGGTCGAGCTGCCGCACCTGACCGGAGCCGATCTGGCGCCGAAGGGGACCTCACCGCTGGCCGGCGAGGCCGCAGCGGCGTGGCGGAATGTGTCATGCCCGACGTGCGGGGCCGATGCCCAGCGCGATACCGACACCATGGACACGTTCGTCGACAGCTCCTGGTACTTCTACCGCTACTGCAGCCCGGGCTTCGCCGACGGACCTTTCCGTGCCGATGACGTGGCTCGCTGGATGCCGGTCGAGCAGTATGTGGGCGGTGTCGAACACGCCATCTTGCACCTGCTCTATATGCGGTTCTTCGCCAAGGTACTGAACGACCTGGGCATGATCGACTTCGACGAGCCCATGCAGCGCCTCCTCAATCAGGGCCAGGTCATCAACCAGGGCAAGGCGATGAGCAAGTCGCTCGGCAACGGCGTGGATCTCGGCGAGCAGATCGATCTGTTCGGCGTCGACGCCGTGCGTCTGACCGTGGTCTTCGCGGGGCCACCCGAGGACGATATCGACTGGGCCGATATGTCACCGGCCAGTTCGCTGCGTTTCCTGCAACGCGCCTACCGGCTCGCGACCGAGGTCGCCAGCACGAGGGGCATCGACTACTCGGCCGGCGACAAGGTGCTGCGTCAGGCCACGCATCGCACGATTCGCGACATCACCGAACTGATCGGTCTCGGCCGGTTCAACGTGGCGATTGCGCGTGTGATGGAGCTTGTGAACGCCACCCGCAAGACCATCGACACCGGCGCGGGCGCAGCCGACCCGGCTGTGCGTGAGGCCGTCGGATTCGTGGCCCAGGCTCTCAGCCTGTTCGCGCCGTACGTCGCGGAGGAGATCTGGGAGCTGCTCGGCGAGGAACCATCGATCGCCGGCTCGGTCTGGCCGAGCGCCGACCCGGACCTGCTGGTTGCAGAATCGGTGACCATGGTCGTTCAGGTGCAGGGCAAGGTGCGTGCCAAGCTCGACGTGAGTCCCGAGATCAGTGAGGAGCTGGCCACCGGGCTCGCTCTCGCCGACGTCAATGTGCAGCGGGCTCTTGCCGGACGCGAGGTTGCGAAGGTCATCACCAGGCTTCCGAAGATGGTGAGCATCGTTCCGGCCAAGGGCTGATGGATCCTTCGGGAGAGGTGGGCCGGGGGGGGGGGGGCGGCCCGGGCCCCCCCGGATTGGCGGCCACCCGGGGACCCCCCCCCGGGGCGCCGGCCCCCCCGCGCCCCCCGCGC
>NZ_JAVTWX010000068.1:0-3644 GCF_032229645.1 Brooklawnia sp. | reverse complement strand
CGGGTGGGGTGCTGGCGGGCCGGGCACCTCACGTTTGCGCGACACCCGGTGCACCACCGCTGGTGGCACTGGCACCGTCTCGCCGCGAGCTCTCACACTCGCGAGTTATCCCCAGGCAACAGGTTTCTTGACCGATTCCGAGGCCATTTGACGATCCTTAGCACGTGCTACGCCCCGATGACTTCGAGAAGGTATCCGGACGGCTGCGCGTGGTCGTGGGAGACGCGCAGCCACCCGGTCTGCCCCGGCGCGCTCAGCCCTCGCAGCCCGGTCCCCATCCGGCGGGGAGGCGGGCTTCGGATACAGCAGTGCCGGACGATGAGTTGGCCGACGTGAAGCTGGACGATCGGCCGGCGCCAGATGATGACACCTGTGAAGCCGAGCCGCCGCGGACGGTCGGCACCAGTGACGGCCGTGTCGCGTGGAGATCGATGCTGCTACGCCTGGGGCGGACCCACGCCGGTGCACTCACCGTACTGCTGGTCGTGGCCCTCGTGTTGACGGGCAGCAGGGTGATGGCCGCCCGTGGGCACGCGGTCGATGCGACGAGTGCTACTCCATCTGTCACTCCTGCGGCCAGCGCGTCCGCACCGTCGGCTGCACCCATGATTCAGGTACACGTGATGGGTGCGGTCGTCGCTCCCGGGGTAGTGAGCGTTCCTGCGGGTTCGCGCGTGGGCGACGCCATCGTGGCTGCGGGTGGGCTGCGTGACGACGCCGATTGCGCAGAACTGAATCTTGCCGCCGACGTCCCGGACGGGGCCCAGATCGTTATCGGCACCGGAGCCGAGCCACGCGGCGAGATGCGCACCGGACAAGCCGATTCGGGCGGTGGCGGATCTGGTGGCGTCAGCGGGAGCGGGAATTCGGGCGGCGGCTCCTCGTCCGGCCTCGTCAATCTCAACACCGCGACTGCCGCGCAGCTGGAGGCGTTGCCGGGAGTCGGTCCCGTGATGGCGCAACGGATCGTCGACTGGCGCACGGCCAACGGCGGCTTCACCCGGATCGAGGAGTTGCAGGAGGTGGACGGCATTGGCGCCAAGACCTATGCCAAGCTCGCCCCGCTCGTCCAGGTCTGAACCTGAGGGCGCCGCGGCCAAGCCGGTAGATCTGCGATTGCTGGGGCCGGCCGCGGGCGCGTGGGCGTGCGCCGCGATAGCGGTCCAAGGCGGACGCTGGGTGGGTCTGGCTGTGGGACTCGGCATCGTGGTCGCCGCATGGGGCCTGCTATGGCGCGCGTGGTCCATCTGCTCTGTAGGAACGGCGATGATGGGCGCCGGGGCAGCCGCGGGGCTGTGGACTGCGGCGCTCGCCGGCTCGCTTCCGGCCGAATGGACCCGGCAGGAGGCCCTCGTCGAGGTGACGGCGCAGGTGGTCTCGGACGCCAGGCAATGGCAGGCGTCCGGATATCGGCCCGCAGCGGGTGTGCTGCCGATTGAACTCCACCGCGTCGTCGCACGCGGGCAGGTGTGGCAGGGCCGGCTGCCGGCCCAGTTGCGAGCCAGCGGTGAGGCTGCCGGATTGCTCGATCAGCCGGTCGGTGCCGTGATCACCTTCACGGCACTCAGCCGTCCCCCCGATGCTGCGGAACGATCCGTGGCGACCCTGGTGCTTCGTAGTGAGATCAGTTCAGTAGATCCGCCTGGCCCGTTGGCTCGCCTCGCGAACCGCTTCCGCGAAGGCCTTCGGGCGGCGATGGCGCATTCGCCGCCCGAACAGGCCGGGCTGGTGCCATCGCTGGTCGTCGGAGACGTCTCCCATCTTCCCGAACAGGTCAAGCAGGACTTCAAGACGACCGGTCTGACCCATCTCACCGCGGTCAGCGGAACGAATCTGACGCTGATGCTGGCATTCGTGCTGGGTCTGGCGCGACAGGCAGGGGCTCGTGGCTGGTGGCTGCGGGGCTTGGGGGTCGTGGTCGCGATCGCCTTCGTTGTGGTCTGCCGTGCCGAGCCGAGCGTGCTGCGTGCTGCTGCGATGGGCCTCATCGCGTTGGCGGCAACCGGGGTGGCGCACGATCGGGCACGCGGCCTGCGGGCGCTGAGCCTGGCGGTGCTGGTGCTCGTCCTGATCGATCCGTGGCTCTCGCGCTCCTGGGGTTTCGCGTTGTCGGTCACCGCCACCGCGGGCATCCTATGGTGGGCCGGGCGCTGGCAGACGATGATGCGTGGCTGGGCGCCGGGCTGGCTGGCGGAATCGCTGGCGGTGCCGCTGGCTGCGCAACTCGCCACCCAGCCGATCGTCACTGCGTTGTCGGGTCAGGTCAGCATCGTAGGACTGGCAGCGAATCTGCTCGCGGGACCATTCGTGGGACCGGTCACGATTCTCGGATTGACTGCGGGGTTGGTCTCGCTGGTCTGGCCGGGACTCGCGGCAGTGGTCGGCTGGGCCGCTGGCTGGTGCGTTCAGCCGATAGTCCTGGTCGCTCAGCTCGCGGCGTCCGCACCGGCAGCAGCGTGGAGTTGGCGCAGCACGCCGTTGACGCTGGCGCTGCTCGTCTGCGGCTGCATCGTCATCGCGGTGCTGCTGGTGCCTCGGATACTGCCGAACCGGCTTCTGGCCGGACTGCTGGCTGTCGTTCTCGTCATCGGCGCATTCCGGGCGCCTCCGCAGGCAGGCTGGCCGGCGGACTGGTCGGTGATCGCCTGCGATGTGGGGCAGGGCGGGGCACAGCTGATCCACGTTGGCCCCGGGCAGGCGATGCTCGTCGACACCGGTCCGGAGCCGGAGGCCCTGCGGGCTTGTCTGCGGGCGGCCGGTGTGCGAGAGATCCCGGTCTTGGTGCTGACGCATTCGCACGCCGATCACGTTGGCGGGCTGGCGGCTGTCGCGGGTCAGCTTCCCGTTGGTATCGTCCTGGTCGGTTCGGACCCTCCGGACGCGTCCGTGCTGAGCGGGTTGCCGGAAGCCACTCGGACAAGCCCCGGCGATGTTATTGAGCTCGGCTCATTAACCTGGACGACGATCGCCTCGGGCCTTCCAGACAGTGCTACGGCGGTGTCGGACGAGTCAACAGCAGGTGAAGATCCGGGCGAGAACGATGCATCGGTCGTCGGGATGATCGAGACCGGCGGGGTGCGTGTCCTGGTGACCGGCGATCTGGAGGTGGCCGGCCAGCAGGCGGTCGTAGGTTCGGGCGCCGATCTCCGGGCCGATGTACTCGTCGTCCCCCATCATGGCTCGCCACGGCAGGATCCGGAATTCATAGCGGCCGTGCATGCTCGCATCGCTCTGGTGCAGGTCGGGGAGCACAACGGCTACGGGCACCCTGCGGCTTCAGCGCTGACGATGCTGAAGACCAGCGGTGCCACGATCTTCCGCACCGACGAGCAGGGTGCAATTGCGGTGTCGATGGACGGCCAGAACGTGGTGACCCAGCGTTGAGGCCGGACGATATCAGGCCTCGAAGAGCGGCTTCAAGTGGCGCTCGTAGAGGTTGACGGTGACATTGCGTTCGACATCGTCGCGATGCTCGTCCAGGGCGTCCAGGTAACGCTGGCCCATCTTGGCGGCGAGCTTGAACGAGACGTGCAGCAGCTGACGCAGGTTCAAGTTGTAAGCCGGATTCAGCTGGTCGTGGCGCAGAGCGTCCGCGAACTGCTTACCGGTCCACCCATCGACCTCGTCGGGGCTCGGTAGCCCCT
>NZ_JAVTWX010000067.1:5471-9777 GCF_032229645.1 Brooklawnia sp. | reverse complement strand
TTGTCGCCAATGCACAGCAGTCGCATCAGTAGGCCACTTTGTACATATAGCGGCGCACCGAGGTGTCGTGATCGCGAAGGGCCGCGACGTGGTCGAGCACCCGGCGGGAGGCGCTGATGGTCGAAAGCACACTGAGTTCGGCGCGGGCGGCCTCGGGGACGCCTTCCATCGAGAGGTTCTTGGAGTCGATGACGTGGGCGTGTTCGGTGCGGTCGGTGATGAAGCTCACCACGCGCTCGGCGAGCGGACGACTGGGATCCTCGGCGGCCAGCACGACGATCGGGGTCTTCTCGAGGGTCAACTCCAGGGGGCCGTGGAAGAAGTCCGCGCCGTTGATCGCTGCAGCAGGCATCCATGACATTTCCATCGAGTAGCACCAGGCCGACATCTTGGCCTGCCCGAACAGCGGGCCGGCGCCAACGAAGTAGGCGTAGTCGGTGTCCAGGGTCGTGGTGCCGATGGCGTCGCCGACTCCGGCGATCTCGTCCTTGCCGAGCCGCAGCGCGTGCGGCATCGCATCCATACCGGCGCGGACGGTGTCCGCCAGTTCGGTCTTACCCTCCAACCGTGCAAATGCGAGGGCGATCAGCATGGTGTGCATCAGCTTGGGCTCGGTGATGGTGATGGTGTCGGGGTAGTCGAGATGGATGTCGCAGGTGCGGCTCAGCCCGTTGTCGCCGATGCGCGAGATGCCGATGGTCGGGCACCCCTTGGCCTTCGCGAATTCGGCCGCGGCTACGGTTTCCGGAGTGTTTCCCGAGTGGCTGGCGGCCACCACCAGGCAGCTGGAGTCGAGCCAGACCGGGTTACGGGACGTCAGTTCGGCGCTGGTGACATGGTTGACACTGATACCGGAAAGATGGCGGTCGACGAAGTCGTAGCAGGGATAGGCGCCGAAGTGCGATCCGCCGCAGCCCACGAGGACGACCCGCTTCAGACCCTTCGCCGCAGCGTCGGCGACGTAGTGATTGATGGTTGATTCTGCTGCCAGTGGGTGCGCAACACATTCTTCGAAGTCTTGAGGAACGGGAATCAGGTTCGCCATGTCTACTTTCCTGCCGGTTGGACTGCTTTTCCAAGCTCTCACATCACATTGACACCGGTGCCACATATGTCGGTGTCTTAAGTTTGTTCGTCACTGGGACCGGTGTCAATCAAGATTGGCGATCGTCACCGTGCTGTAACTTTCGGTTGGCTGACGAATGGCGACCGAGCCAACCGGCTCGGCCCTGCCCAACTCGCGTGCGGCGGGCACTGGCTCTACCGCACGACACCTGACCTCGTCGGTCACCCCTGAGTCGCAGTCACGGTGGTTGGTCAGCTACCTGGGGTCGACGCTATAGGTGCGCGCACAACCAAGCCGGGCCGATAGCCAGCTGGGCTACCGGCCCGGCTTGGGATGGTGCCGCTACAGAGATCGGGCCAGCTGGAACCCCTGGCTGACAGCGGTCAGGATGCTGTCCGGCTTCGCGGCATCTCCGATGATCGACACATCGACCTTTTCGGCGAGTTGGTCATAGAGCTCGTTGTTCGAGACATAGCCCGCCGCCACAACCACGGTATCGGCCTCGATCTCGAATGCCCGGCCATCCTTGCTATAGCTCACTCTCTCTTCCTCGATCTTGCCCACCCGCGCGCCGGTGATGAACTCAATCTCGGAATCCTCAAGTAACTGATCAAGCGCTTGCCTGTTGTTCAGGCAGTGATCGACGCCGCTCAAGATCTCGGGCAACAATTCGATGACCGTCACCTGATCGGCGCGTTCCGCGCACATGGCGGCTGTCTCGCAGCCCACGAGACCTGCTCCGATCACCACGACCCTGCGTCCGATCTGGGAAACACCGGTTAGGACGTCGTTGGCCATCACGACGTTCTTCGATTCGATCCCCGGAATCGGCGGGATTGCAGCGTGCGCACCACTGGCCATGATGACCTTGTCCCACCGCCCGGCAACGATCTCTTCGGGCGACGCGTCCTTCATCGTCCGCACCTTGACGTTGCTGCGGAAGGTCTTGCCGACGAGATACTTCGCATAATCCTCGACATCGACCTTGAAATCGGGTCCACCGGCAGCCCAGAGCAGCCCGCCAAGGCGCGCACTCTTCTCCCATAGCTCAACCTCGGCTCCCCGCTCGGCCGCGATGATGGCTGCTTCCATGCCACCCGGTCCGCCGCCCAGCACCAGGACGCGTTTGCGATCGGGCATGGGCAGCACGGGAAAATAGTCTTCCGCGTAGCACTGCGGGTTTACCGCACAGTGGTAATGAGCGCCATGCCCGAAGCCGGAGTTGAGGCACTCATTGCAACCGATGCACGGAACGATGTCGTACGCTTGGCCGCTGCGGACCTTGTTGACCCAGTGCGGCTCGGTCAGCGCGCCGTGAGCGAGCCCGATGAAATCGCTCTGCCCTTTCTCCAGGACGCTCTCGGCGGTGTTCGGATCATTCAGCTTTCCCGTGGCCAAGACAGGAACACCTGCGATATTCTTCACTTCCGCTGCGAGCCAGGCGGCTGTCGGAGCGTGCTGATAAACGGTCGGAATCGCCTTGTACCAGGCATCATAAGCGCCATAATCGACGTGCAACGCGTCCACTCCGGCCGATTCGAGTATTCGGGCCATCTCCAGGCCTTCATCGAGTTCACGACCACCTGGTACGCCGTGATATGGCGTGAACTTATAAATGATCGGGAAATCCGCGCCGACGGCTTCGCGCATCGATGCGATGATCTCCAGGCTGATCTTCATGCGTCCGGCAAGGTCGCCGCCGTACTCATCGGTGCGCTTGTTCCACAAGCTTGAACTGAATTGGTCAAGCAAGTAGCCGCCGTAGCCATGAATCTCGACGCAGTCCGCCCCGGCTTCCTTGGCGAAGGCCGCGCTGGCGCCCATCTTCTCGACCAGATCGTGAATCTGATCAATGCTCAGCGGTTTACACATCAGCCCCGGGAACCAGAAGGACTCCACTTCGCTGGCAGCAAGCGGTGCGACGGCTGCCGCTGTCGGCAGCTGCATGCGTCCAAGACCAATAGTCAATTGGACGCACAGCTTCGCCTCTTGCCCATGGATCCTGCGAGCCAGGAAGTTGAGCTGTTCACGCGAGCGAGCGCTGCCGATAACATTGCAGGCCTTCTGCTCGTAGTCGAGAGTGACCTGGTTGGCGCCTGTGATGATCATCGCGAACCCACCGATGGCGCGTTCTTCGAGATAACGAATGCAGCGATCGCTGAATGACCCGTCGGCCTCACTGGTTGTGCCCATCGGTGCCATGAAAACCCGATTCTTGAGGGTCATCGTGCCGATCTTTCCCGGCTGTAGTAGTTTCATCAAAACCCCTCCTAAGGCTGAATCATCATTGGCTCTGCCTGCCCTGACCCATCGTTGGGTCAGGGATTAGAGATCGTCCATATAGATAGGCATGCGTCGCAGCATTCTTGGGATCTCGGCTGACGATGTCGTCCGACCGCCATCCGAATCCGGAATACCCCTGTCCTGATCAACTGAATCGGCACAACATGTCGTTGATCCTTTAAATATTTGCTCACGAGAAGCCGACAACTTGAAGTCGTTTACAATTCTATATTTCATCGCTGAGCGATGGCGTCTTCGTGAAATTCTCAGCGGTTAGGGTTGCCATGCTCGGAAATAATCACTGCGCTGCAGCTTTCGCTCGGTTGACGAATGCGCCGCACCAACCGGACCGGCACCTGCCTGGCTCGCGTCTGCGGCCTAAGCGCTACTGCATGACATCGGCCCTCGTCCGCCGTTTTGAGTCGGGATCAGTTCGGTTGGCCGGCTACCTGCGGTCGGCGCCATAACTACGCGCAAGGGTTCTGGTAAATCCGGTCATCTCCCCCAGCAGGCCAAAAGACCTGCCGCGGAAGCGACTCAGCGCACCGCTCACACCGGCCGATTGCGATCAGCTGATCGGACTGTTCGAGGTCTTCAGCTTGCTCAGCCAAAGCGTAAGGCTTACCGATGATGACCGGATCAAGCAACTGGCGGCGTTCGGTAAGCGCAAGAAGCCGACTGACACCGAAGTGGCCCATTCGATGTGGTGTGCGTTCTTCTCGGCGCGCCCGACAAAGGTCCGCTGACGGTAGGCCGCGGTGAAATGGGTCCGGGCCTGGCATCGAACAGTGAAGCGTCGTCGACGGGGCTTCACACTGACCCGTCGATGCGCTGCATGCACCTGGCCCAACCCGAGCCGAATGCTTCACGCTGCCCCGTCGGTACGCTGCACGCACCTGAGATCGACTATCGTCCCCGGCGATGTCCTGGTGAATTTCGCACACCTATGGACGACGG
>NZ_JAVTWX010000067.1:0-5371 GCF_032229645.1 Brooklawnia sp. | reverse complement strand
AATTTCGGTAGCGCCCGCACATTTCGACAGCAGCTGTAGCCACCGTCCCCACCGCCAACGAACGAACTAACGCACATGCACTAGGGTCGCGGCTCAACTTGGGGTGAATCGGTCGACCGACCCAGCTCGTCGGGTGGACGCGTGGTATCCGGGGGTCCCGGAGATCTTCAAGAATGAGGCCGCCCGTAACAGCCCTGCGGCCTTCCGTGATCGTGGGATCTTCATCACCAGCCGCTCGTTGGCCCGCGCATGAGCCATTCGCCACTGGGCAGCGATGAACTGCGGCTGCTATTGCATTGACCTGCAATGGCTGGAAACAGGACAGGCGTCGGATCGTCCGACGCCTGAGGAGATTGGTACACCGCCAGGGACTCGAACCCTGAACCCGCTGGTGCTCCAATCACAGATCACGTTGAGCAGCTAGCGCCACTGATCAATCTCTTTGGGTGGCGGTCTATCGCTTAGCCCGGTGGCGAGAGGGATGCTCCGGACGGGCAGATGTTCGCCAGATCTCGTAGCCACATTTCTCTGGAAGGCTCCGAGTTATCCACAGAGTGTTGTCCGTTTGACGTTTTCGGGGGTCTTGTTACCAATACTTTCCTCGACACCTGCTGGCCAGCTTTGCTCCTGAGCAGGAGCACCTCAGTTTCGGCTTGCGGTGGAGACAGAAAGGAAGCGGGAATGCCTCGAATGGACGTCCTCTGGCCCTTGGTCACAGTGGTTGTGGGTGAGGGTGACCCTCCGACTGGCCGGATGATCCGCCAGGATGAACTGCGCGGGAGCGACGCGGCCTGGACACAAGTCAATCAACAGAAGTCCCGTTCGCTTCATTACACGGTGGAGTTCTGCTACTCGACGCTGGAACTGCGACTGTGGGTCGTGTAGTAACCATGAGCGCGCGTCAGCAACACCCCCAATCGCGGCCGATCCCGGAGTCGTGGATGGACCCACTGGAGTGCTTCGACCATTGGCTTGCAGCGGGAGACAAGTCGCCTCGGACACGCGAGTTGCGTCGGTACCAGCTGGGTCGGCTTGCTCGTGCGTTCCCTGAAGGGCCTGGTGCTGTGACGTTCCTGGGTTTGGTTGATTGGCTGGCGGCTCGGAACTGGAACGCGGAGACGCGCCGGAGCACGCGCGCCTGCCTCCGGGCGTTTTTCGCTTGGGCCGCTCTCAACGGTGTGGTTCTCGTGGATCCCGCTGCGGACTTGCCGACGGTCCATCGCGGGCAGCCTCAGCCACGTCCGGTGGCAGAAGCAGCGTGGCGTGCTGCCCGTGATGCGGCGGACGTCCGCGTCCGCTTGATGATTGATCTGGGTGCGCAACTGGGACTTCGACGAGCGGAGATCGCCGCCGTTCACCGGAAGGACGTCGTAGGTGACGGGAACGGTTGGGCCTTGATCGTACGCGGCAAGGGGCGACGAGAACGCACGCTCCCGTTGACTGACGACTTGGCCACGAGATTGCTGCGGGCCAGCGGATGGGTGTTCCCGAGCACTCAACCGGATAGCCATCTGACACCCGATCGGGTCGGCCGTCTGATGCAGCTGGCATCCCATGGAGAATGGTCGGCTCACCAGTTGCGCCATCGGTTTGCGTCGACCGTCTACAACGCGACCGGCGACCTGTTGTCCACCCAGCAGTTGCTGGGGCACTCCAAACCTGAGACTACCCAAGGGTATGTCCGGGTGGCGGACAACCGGTTGCGCGCCGCCGCCGCGACTGCCGCATGAGCGGTCGCGCCCGTTCCTCGCTGACTACGGCAAACAGTTGGCGGCGACCCGCGGATTCGGGCGGTGCACCGCTCGGAGCACATCCCACATGCCAGCAACCGCGGAGTCGCAGGCCGTCCGGCAATCAGGGCCTGTGAACAAGCTGACGGACTCCCCTACTTCGACACAAGACATAACCAACGGAATACCTCGACCTCACCCCCGACGAAGGGATCAGCAATGAAGACGTTGAAGAACTTGATCGATCTGAACGACGAGCAGCGAGAGCTCGCTGATCGGTTCTGTGATGCCGCGCAGGCCTTGGCTCGGATCGCGAATGGGATCAGCGGTCGGGTGATGCCGGCCCCGACGGCCTACGACTTGCTGGGCAATTTGAAGGCGGCGTTGGGCTATCTGGCTGAGGTGGCGGTGTTCGTGCCCGATGGAGTGCGCAACTCGCTGACCGATGAGCGGATCGACGTGTATGACCAGGACTTATGGACCGGTGAGAGGCGGGATGCTTCCCGGCAGGTGACGATCGCGGCACAGCACCTGAAGGAGTTGCTGATCCATCTCGAGGCGGCGCAGGAAGCCGCTGAGGCCGCGCAGGTCGCGCTGAGCAGCCAGGGATACCGCGATCACCATGAGATGTCTCGGCGATAGCTCACTTGATGCGGGGGTGCCCAAGATGACTGGTGGCCTGGATGATTCGATCGGCCGGATCTCGGCCTTGGTGGATCGTGCGTTGGAGTGCGCGGACCAGCTGGCGGATCCTCGGGCCGGTGATGCGTGGTGGCAGCTTGCTGCCAGCACGCTTCCGGCGCAGGTGTTGGTGCTGCAGGCCTCGGCCAGCTCGTCCGCACCTGCGTCGATGCTCGAGGCTGAGTATGCGTCGTCGACCGAATGCCTGTTCGCTATCCAGGCCGAGTTGACCGCCTGGGATTGGGACGGTCTGGATCGGGAGACGTTGCGTGCGGGCGCGCAAATGGTTCTGAATGTTGCCGATCTGCTGAGCATGCCATGAACACGCCAGGCGTAGTTCGGCAGGCGATCGTCTTGGTCAACGAGGGCGAACCCCTTGGCCTGCCGGAGTGGGCGCAAATCGTGGTGGCATGCCGGGACATGCAGAACCGCAGCGCTGATGGCGCGGTCGAGCTGGCCGCCGCGGTCAGCCGCGTGGTGACCAGTGAGCGGCGCCCGTATCCGCTCGCGGATGCCGTGCGTGCCTGGCCAGATGCTCGGACCGAACAGATACGGGTGGTGTTGGCGATGGTGACACGCGCGACCCGCCGCGGCGACCAGCCCAAGACAGCAGACGCGTTGCTTGCTGGGGTGGAACGTGCCGCTTTGGCCCCCGATCCTGGATCGGGACTATCGGATCTGAACTCGGCTTTGGCCCGGTGGCGAGGTGTGGTGGCCGACGTGGGCGGTCGCGCGACACCGCAGCTGGCCGCGGCGATTGGGCAGCATCAGCTTGGCCTGCTGACGATCACCCGGGACCTGGCCGCCAGGATCGATCTGTCACCGTCGCCGCCGATCGACACCGAGCGGCTGTTCGGTGGCCTGGACGCCTGCCGGGACGCCTGGCACCAAGCGGTCGCTGCGTGGCGGACGGCTCCACCAGGACCGGCACCGACCCGAGCGGATGCCACCGCGATATCGCTGGCGGCGGTGGAGCTGCGAGACGCATTGTTGTCTCGTCCCCCTGCGGACGCGACGCTGGCTTCGCTGGTTCGCAGCGGGGTGGGCGGCAATCTGCTCATCGCCGCCGCCCTTGACTCCGATCCGACCAGTTCGCTGACTTCGGTAGCTCGCCGATTGAACGCACTGACCACACGGATGACCGATGATTCTCTCGCCCTCACACTGACGACGCCTACCAGCGTGACATCCGCCAGACCGGAGGCGCCTCCCCAGGCTTCCCGACCTATGGCCGCTGCTCGGTCCCACCAGGTGGCGACCGCGTCAGCATCCCCGGCGAGTGAGGAAGTGCGGCTGACCATTGAGATCGAGCGGGAGTTGGCTGGGCGTCGCGATACCGGCGTGGTCGCCCAGGCGGCCTTGGATGGGGTACCGTCCGCCCTGGCTTTGTTGTCGGGCGCATCCGCTAGCGATCTCGCCAGGTTGACGTGGCAGGGACGACAAGCGGTCGGAGTGCTGGTCGCGAGCGTACGGGGCGCTATCTGGTCTCACGCGCATCGCTACCCCGCGCAGGCAGACGAGAGGTTCGCAACCGCGGCTGCAGCGGTTGCCGCCGCGGTGCACAACTGGGATCCTGATCGGGCCCGTTGGTTGACGTGGGCAATCAAGGTGTCCGATTGGTCGATGGCCACGCTCTACCGCACGGAACTGGCGTTGCCGCGTCCGCTATCGATGGATATCGATTGCCCCGATTCCACCCACCGCACGATTGATCCGACTCTTCTCACCAGCGACCTGCCCGACCCGGGCGAGACCGCCGCGGCGCATCTCGACGGGGCGAGAGCCGCCCGCTTGGTGGAGCGCCTGCCATGGCCGGATAACAAGATTCTCAGCGACGCGATGGGGTTCGGCAGCGGCCAACCCCAGACGGTCGAGGCGATCGCCCGGCGCGTCGGCATGCCCCGATCGACAGTCCGTGCGCACCTTTGTCGCAGCCTCGAGCAGGTGCGCCGCCAGATGGGAGTCGATCGATGATGATCAGCCGCCTGTGCCCGCTGACCCCAACACCCTCAATGAGTTCACCCCAACACAGGAGGTCCACGATGTGCTGGTCTACGACCGCCGCGGCCGCCTTCTTGGTAGCCATTGGGCTGTTGAGCGGCTGCCACGCCAGTTCTCCTACCGCGGCGGACACGGCGACAACGGCACGTCCGTCGAGCACAAGTTCGTCGGATGGAGCAACGACAGCACTGCCTGATCCGAGTCATCTTGGGTTGGATGGGGCCAGCCGGTCGGCGGCGCTGGAGTTGGCGGAGACTGCGATGGGGTTGTTCGCGCGTCCTGACGTGCCGAATGAGGTGTGGTGGGCCGAGCTTGAGCCAGTCTTGTCGGCGCGGGGAGCCGCGGCTTACGTGACGGTGGATCCGGCGCGTATCCCCGTGCGTCAGGTGAGTGGGCCGGCGGACCTGCCGGGGTGGACGACGCCGGAGGTGGCGCGGGTCAGTGTGCCGACCGATGTCGGCAGCTATCTGATCATCGTGTCTCGCAGCGATGCCGATCCGGTGTGGCGGGTGGAGCGGTTCATCGCACCGGAGGTGCTGTCATGAGCCGGACGAAACTCACAGCAGCTGGCATCGTCCTGCCGGTCGCGCTGATCACTACCCTGCTGGGGTTCTTGTTGTTCGATGAGGACCAGGCCGCCTGCATTCCCGCGGGCTCGGCTGTCGTTGTGGATCCGGGCTCGGTGCCGGCCGGCCCGGTGGCGGGTTTTTCTGGTGAGCAGCTGGTGAATGCCGCTTACATCATGGCTGCGGCGGCGTCGATGGGGTTGACGGTGCGGGATCAGCAGATCGGTGTGATGACCGCGATCGGTGAATCCGCGCTGCGGGTGCTGGACTATGGCGATGCTGCGGGCCCGGATTCCCGGGGCTTGTTCCAGCAGCGTGATAACGGCGCGTGGGGCACGCTGGCGCAGCGGATGGACCCGTACGAGTCGGCGTTGAGTTTCTTCCGCGTCCTCG
>NZ_JAVTWX010000066.1:2683-10121 GCF_032229645.1 Brooklawnia sp. | reverse complement strand
CGATGCAAGGCGGCAAGACCAAGGGAGCGCTGGTCAAGGCGATCGAGGCCGTCCTTGAAGCATAGAGTATCCGATCTGTCGGACCATGAAGGCACGTGTGGCCGCTCCCTGTGCGGTGAGGGGGCGGCCACTGTCATGTCGAGCCAGACCAGTGAACGGTGAGATCGAACCATCGGGCGTCTCTCACGCCGGACCGGACGATGCGCATTATTGCTGTATCGGTTTAGGTGTTTAATGCTTTAACCATATATCGATATATGCACTAGGGATCGCAGGCGACGACGACGCCACCCCCAGCCGCTTGATCCGGCGCAAGACCTAGCCGGTCAATCGCCGCGTCCTGGCGTATCCACGTCCAACAATCCCATGATTCGATCCAGGTCGTCCGCGTCGGCAAACTCGATGGTCAACCGGCCCTTGCGTGCTCCCATGCTGACCTGTACCCGGGTGTCCAGCCAGTCTGCCAGTCCGTTCGCGTGCGTGAGAACCTGTTCCGGGAGTGCACGGGCTGTCCGTTGGCGTGGGCGCGTCGGCCTCTCATCGACTCGGTGCGCCAGGGCGACCGCTTCCTCGGTGGCGCGCACCGACATTCCCTCTGCCACGATCCGCTGCGCCAATTGTTCCATCGAGAGCGGATCGTCCAGCATCAATAGCGCTCGCGCGTGGCCGGCCGACAGGACTCCGGCCGCCACTCGGCGCTGTACGGACGTGGGTAAATTCAATAGTCGCAGCGTGTTTGAGAGGTGCGGACGAGACCGCTTGATGCGACTGGCGAGTTCTTCCTTGGTGCAGCCGAAATCGTCCAGGAGCTGTCGATACGCGGCGGCTTCTTCGAGCGGATTCAGTTGCGCGCGATGCAGATTCTCCAGAAGCGCGTCCCGCAGCAACTCGGCTTCATCGGTGACGCGGACGATCGCAGGTATCGCATCAATGCCCGCGAGCTTGTGCGCGCGCCAGCGGCGCTCTCCCACAACGAGTTGGTATTGATCGTCGTCCAACTTGCGCACGACAACCGGCTGCAGCAATCCGATCTCGCTGATCGATTCTGCCAGCTCGGCCAGCTCGTCTTCGTCGAACACCTGCCGCGGCTGCTGAGGATTGGGGCTGATCTGCGCTACCGGAATCTCTGCGAAGTAGGAACCGTCTGGCATGACAACCGAGGACTCCGTATCCGTCGACTCGCCGCTCCCCAATTCCTCCCTCGAAGCCGGTGCCTCAAGGTCGGTCCTCTGAAAGAGTTCGCCCAGCCCTCGGCCGAGGCCGCCTCCTGGGCGCCCGCTCATCGCGTCGCTCCGACTGTCGCCGCCTCGACCGAGAGCCGCGCACCCCGCTGCGCGATCTCCTCAGCCGCCCTACGGTAGGCCTTGGCCCCGACGGACTGTGGGTCGTAACCCAGGATCGTCTGGCCATAACTCGGGGCTTCACTAAGGCGCACGGAGCGGGGGATGAGCGTGACCAGGGTTTGATCAGGAAAGTACTGGCGTACTTGTTCGCCTACCTGGGCGGACAGCTTGGTTCGCGCATCGAACATCGTCAGCAGCACAGTCCCGATCTCAAGTTCGGGATTGAGCTCGTCTTTGACCAGGTCAATGGTGCGCAGTAGGTGGCCGACGCCTTCTAATGCGTAGTACTCGCATTGGATCGGCATCAGAATCTCATTCGCTGCGACCAGTGCGTTGAGGGTCAGAAGTCCCAGTGATGGCGGGCAATCGAAGATCACGTAGTCGACCGCGCTATCGGCTAGATGGGCCGACACCGCCTTCCGGAGTCGTTGCTCACGGGCGACCTGCGGCACCAGCTCGATCTCCGCTCCGGCCAGATCGATCGTCGCGGGTACCACGACGAGATTCTCCGACTCGGGAGAGGGTTGTTGAACGTCGGCGATCTTGGCGTGCTGCAGCAGCACCTCGTAGGTGCCGGCGATGCCGGGCTGGTGATTGATGCCGAGGGCTGTACTGGCGTTGCCCTGCGGATCCAGATCCATCATCAGGACCTTCAGCCCGCCGCGGGCCAGCGCTGACGCCACATTGACCGCGGTCGTGGTCTTCCCGACTCCGCCCTTCTGGTTGACGATGACGATCGTCCGAGTCTGCTGTGGCGATGGGAGCTGCGTTTCACGTGAAACGGTGGATCCCTTGGGGCTGGACTTCATCGCCAGGTCGCCTCCCTTACCTCACGGGCTGCGTTTCACGTGAAACGCTCTGAACCCGAACCACAAAAGTCTCCTCAAGGTTAGCGGCTGCCCGCACCGGCCGCACGTCCGCCACGAGCCCGCTGGCGAGCAAACTGCTCTGCGCCTCGGCTACCTCGTCGGCTACCGAAGAGCCTTTCAACGCAAGCAGCTCACCGCCGGGGAGAAAGAGGTGCTTCGTCCAGCCGACCAAGCGGGAGAGCGGAGCAACGGCTCGCGCGGTCACCACCTCGAAGGATCCCTCGAGGTCCTCCGCCCGAGCCCGCACGACTCGCACACGATCATCGAGGCCCAGCTCAGCAACCACCTCTGTCAAGAAGACCGAGCGGCGCAGCAGTGACTCGACCAGCACAACCGACACATCGGGACGAACAATGGCAAGAGGGATTCCAGGAAGACCTGCACCGCTGCCGATGTCCGCCACCGAAGCACCCTTGGAAACCAAGGGCGCAACCGCCACGCTGTTCAAAATATGTCGGTCCCAGAGCCGATTCGCCTCACGGGGCCCAAGCAGACCTCTATCGATTCCTCGACTTGCCAATATATCGACATATCGAGTAATCACCTCGCGGTCGTCCCCGAATACACTCTCCAGGACGGCCTCGCCGACCACTCAGTCGGCCTTCCGGATCACCACATGCCGGTTCGGCTCTTGACCCTCGGACTCGCTCACCAACCCGGCAGCCGCCACGACATCGTGAACAACCTTCCGCTCGAAGGCGTTCATCGCACCGAGCCGCGCCGGTTCGCCCGTCTCCTGCACCTCCACGATCGCCTCGGTCGCGAGACCTTGGAGCTCGATCCGGCGCTTCTCACGAAAGCCTGCCACGTCGAGCATCAGACGGCTGCGCTTACCCGTCTCGGTCATCACTGCCAGCCGGGCCAGCTCCTGCAGCGCACTCAACACCTCGCCATCGCGTCCCACCAGCACGTCGCTGTCGGTCACGATCGACACATGCGCGCGGTCGCCTTCCGAAAAGATGTCGATGTCCCCATCGAGATCTGCGATCTCGAGCAACTCCTCGAGATAGTCGGCGGCGACATCGCCCTCCGTATCGAGGACCTTGCGAAGCTCTTCAGTATCCATGGTGAACTCTCCTGATCTGGACGCTTGATTCTGGGACCGACCGGACCCGAGGTTCGCGCTACTTCTTCTTACGTGCGGCGCGACTGCTGCGCTGCACTTGCTGACGCTGAACCACTTGCTTCTGGTCGCCGTCGGTGCGCACGGTCTGGCGATTCACCTGCTGGCGGTTCACCGTCGTCGGTTCGCCGGACTGACCTTTGACCGTCCTGCTCCCAGCGGCAGTGCCGCCACTGGAGCGCTTGCGGCCCTTGTTCGCGCGCTGACGTTCCATCTCCTTGGGGTCCTTCCCCTTCGCGACCATCCGCTCCTCCCACTCGACGTAAGCAGGGGTGTTCGGCGTCGGGTAGTTCCTGATGATCACGTACTGCTGGATGAAGGTCCACAGGTTGCTGATGATCCAGTAGACAAGCACACCCACCGGAATCTGCGGACCGATGAAGATGTACATCGCGGGCATCAGATACAGCATCATCTTCTGCTGCTGGCCCATCGGACCCTCGAAGGCCGACGGCGGCATGTTGCGGCGCATCATGTGCAACTGCTGGAAGAAGAGCAGTGCCGTCATCAAGATGATCATGATGAGCGTCAGAACCTGAGTGGCGCCGAAGCCGTTGGTCATCGGCAAGAAGGTGCCGGACAGCTGCGCATTGAACAGCGTCGCATGCCGAAGCGATTCGACAAGGTCCGGATTGTCCACGAAGAACGTGCCTCTGGCCTGCCCCTGTGCGGCACCATAGAGCACTCGATACAGACCCCAGAAAATCGGTAGCTGAATCAACATCGGCAGACAGCTCGACGTTGGGCTGACTCCTTCTTCCTTATACAGCTTCATCGTCTCTTGGCCCAGACGCTCCCGATCCGAGCCGTACTTCTCCTGCAGCGCCTGCACCTTCGGCTGCAAGGCCTGCATGGCGCGCGAGGAATTCAGCTGTTTCGCATAGAGCGGCATCATCAAGCTACGGATGACGATCGTCAAGACGATGATCGACAGGGCCCACGTGACGCCCGAATCGGTGCCGAAGATCGGCGCCCAGAGTCGGTGCGCGAGCACGATGATGCCCGAGACCGCCCAGTAGAGCGGCTGCATGATCGCACTGCCGATCTTGCCTAAGTCGTCCCAGATGCCAAGAAAGAGAAACGGATCGAAACCCATCAGGTCGCCACCTCATAGTTGTCGGGCGCATCATCGCAGCCCCTGAAACGCTCGGGGTGCGCGGCCATTTCGGCCTCCATAGCTGAACCGGGAACCGGATCGAATCCTCCGTGTGCCCAGGGATGACAACTGGCGATACGACGCACGATCAACCAGGAGCCCTTGATGGCGCCGTGTAGCTGCAGGGCCTCCAGCCCATAGGCGGAGCAGCTGGGGTAGTACTTGCACACATCTCCATAGAGCGGCGAGATCAGTTTGCGCCAGGCCATCACGAACCCGATCAGCAGATACTTCATCGACGCCCCTCCAACTTCCGAAGCCCAGACTGCCAGGCACCTGCCAGATCACCAGACAGATCGGCCGAAGCCAGGGCAGCAGCGGGCAAGGCCCGCACCACGACCCGAGTTCCGGGCGGAGCTTCGTCCAGGTGCACCCGCACCAGGTGACGCAACTGCCGCTTGACCCGATTGCGAGTAACGGCGTTGCCCACCTTCTTCGAAACCACGAATCCAACTCGTCGCTGCTGATCACCGGCCGATGACGCGTGTACCACGACACTCGGGCGCGCTACACGCACGCCACCACGAACCGTGGCACCGAATTCGCGCGATGCGCGCATCCGGGCGGCCGCCGGAAGCATCAGTCAGGCGGAGAGCTCGGCCCGGCCCTTACGGCGGCGGGCCGAAACGATGGCTCGCCCCGCACGGGTGCTCATACGCGCGCGGAAGCCATGGGTACGGGAACGCCGGCGGTTGCTCGGCTGAAACGTGCGCTTACTCAAGGGAGGTCTCCGTCATTCGTCTCGTGCATGCTTCGGGTGAAGCAAGATATAGGAGCCATCGCCAGCCGGAGGTGCGGCCCCTGCGGGCATGCACGCGATCCGTTCACGACAACGGTTCACTAATGTTACGCCACGCCCTCAATGATCGGCAAAAGCCCCCCTGAAACACCGCCACAACCCCGCGTCCAGCCGACACGCCGAACGATTCCTGATCTGTTGCGGTCTTCGCTTGCGTCCGGCCGCGGAAGTGACTAGCGTCTAGCGCCTGAAGCGAGTTTTCCACAGGCCGGCGGTCAGCAGCATTGCCTTTGGCTACCGGCCTTTTCGACGCAGGACCTGACGAGCGGGCATACCGACGGCAGACCTGTGGAAAACTATCGTGGCGGAGCGCGCTGACGACTGCCATCGTCGATAGATCTGAAGACCTGAACAGAAGGTGAGTAGCGATCGTGGCCGATGAGCATGAACTCATTTCAGCCGATGCGACGCTGGCAAAGGCCTGGCAGCACGTCTTGAATCATGCCGACAAGAACTCCCGGGCCTGGCTGAAGAGCTCACACCCGTTGACGGTCCACGGAACGGTCGTTCTCATCGCTGTACCCTCCGAGTTCGCCCGCGAGCGCCTCGAGACCCGCCAGCGTAGCGAGATCGAGCAGGCATTGTCGGATTTCTTCCACAATTCGATGCGGATCGCGGTCACCGTGCAACCCGACCTCGAGCTTGATCTGCAGCCACCCGATCCACCACCCGCGCCGGAGATCGTCGCTACCGAACTCACCCGCCGCGACGCGCCTCCGGTGGTGGCGCCCACAGCTCCCGCTGTCGAACGCAACGACGTCGACCGGCTGAACCCGAAGTACACCTTCGACAACTTCGTCATCGGCGACTCGAATCGCTTCGCACACGCCGCGGCAGCAGCAGTGGCCGAAAGCCCTGGAAAGGCCTACAACCCGCTGCTGATCTACGGCGATTCCGGGCTCGGCAAGACGCATCTGCTGCACGCGATCGGCCACTATGTCCGCGACTACTTCGAAGACGCCCGGGTCAAGTACGTCAGCACCGAAGAGCTGACTAACGACTTCATCAACGCAATCTCGGAGAACCGGACGACCGCCTTTCGGCGCACCTACCGCGATGTCGACGTGTTGTTGATCGATGACATCCAGTTCTTGGAGTCGAAGATCCAAACACAGGAAGAGTTCTTTCACACCTTCAACACGTTGCATAACGCTCAAAAGCAGATCGTGATGACCTCCGATCGGCATCCCAAGGCACTCGAGGCACTAGAACCCAGGTTGCGGAGCCGCTTCGAGTGGGGGCTGATCACCGACGTGCAGCCGCCCGACCTTGAGACCCGGATCGCCATTCTCAAGCGAAAGGCGGCGTCCGAGCGGCTTTCGTTGCCACCCGAGGTGCTTGAGTTCATCGGTTCGAGGATCCAGACGAATATCCGCGAACTTGAGGGCGCGTTGATCCGTGTCACGGCCTTCGCCTCGCTGAATCGTCAGGATGTCGACCTCAATCTCACCGAAGTCGTCCTCAAAGACCTCATCCCGATCGGACCGGAGGCCGAAGTCACGGCGTCCACGATCATCGACGAGACCGCGAAGTACTTCGGTATCGGCATAGACGACCTGATCGGTACCTCACGAACGCAGACCTTGGTGACCGCACGCCAGATCGCGATGTATCTGTGCCGCGAACTGACCGACCTCTCGTTGCCGAAGATCGGCCAACAGTTCGGCGGCAAGGATCACACCACGGTGATGCATGCCGACCGCAAGGTCCGCCAGCTGATGCGCGAACGTCGCAGCGTCTACAACCAGGTCACCGAGCTGACCAACAACATCAAACAGTCCGGCCACTGAGCGTCGGCACAGCGGCATCGCGCGCACAGGCCTGTGGATAACGCTGCTTGCCTGTTGACATTGTCGAACAGTCAGTGGACGAGCGGTGCATACTCATCCACAACCACGAGGTTCATCCACAACCCGCCGAGGACTCGTGGACGCCCAAGCAGAGTTGTCCACAGCCTGGCTTCACCCAGTGGACTAGCGGTGATGCGAGTTATCCCCAGATTCCACAGAAGTGATGACTACTACTGAAGATAACTACATCAATTGGAACTCGAAGTCACCGCTGTGGATCGGCACATGTGGCCCCGCGTGCCGATAGCCGAACAACCCTCAAGTAGTGGCTGAACCGGTTACCTGCTTAGCGGCTTGC
>NZ_JAVTWX010000066.1:0-2583 GCF_032229645.1 Brooklawnia sp. | reverse complement strand
ATAGCCGAACAACCCTCAAGTAGTGGCTGAACCGGTTACCTGCTTAGCGGCTTGCTGGATATGATGCCAGACAGGATTGGGCGCATTGGCGTGTCCCCGGACGACGTAAGGACTTGCACCGTGAAGATTCGCATGGAACGCGATGTGATGGCCGAGGCGGTGGCCTGGGCGGCACGTAGCCTGCCGAGTCGGCCGAGCGTCCCGATTCTGGCGGGTCTTCTGATCAAGACCGATGCCACCGGCGTGACGATGAGCAGTTTCGACTACGAGACCAGCGCCCAGGTGCAGGTCGAGGCCCAGGTCATCGATGAGGGGGAGGCGCTCGTCTCGGGCAAACTACTCGCCGAGATCGCACGTAGCCTGCCGAATCGTCCGGTGGACTTCACCAGCGACGCCACCCGTGCCCAGCTGGTCTGTGGTTCGGCCCGCTTCACTCTGCAACTGCTGCCGGTCGCCGAATATCCGCAGCTTCCAGACATGCCGACCGCCGCCGGTGTGGTCGGCTCCAGCGAGTTCGCCCAGGCGATCAACCAGGTGGTCGTGGCCGCCGGCCGCGACGAGTTGCTTCCTGTCTTCACCGGAGTGCGTCTCGAGATCAAGGACGATGTGCTCTCGCTGCTCGCCACCGATCGCTACCGGATGGCCCTCAAGGAGCTTCCCTGGACCCCGGTCTCGAGCACGGCGCAAGGCGCCGCGTTGGTGCCGGCCCGCGTGCTGAGCGAGGCCGCCCGGTCGATGTCCAGCGGTGAGCAGATCACCTTGGCATTGACGAACGGCGAAGCCGGAGAGGGATTGATCGGTCTCGAGGGCAGCGGGTCGGGTGCTTGCCGGCAGCTCACCACCCGGCTGCTCGGCGGCGAATTCCCCAAGGTTCGGCACCTGATGGACATTCAGCCGACCATCACCGTGCGCTGCAAGACCGAAGACATCATCGCCTCTGTCAAGCGCGTCTCCCTGGTGGCCGAGCGCAACAGCCCATTGCGGATGCTGATCGGCGACGAGCAGATCGCCTTGGAGGCCGCGTCCGGCGATCAGGCGCAGGCATCCGAAGCTGTTGTCGCGCAGATCGAGAACCTCGTTGGCGGCGAGCCCACGTTGAGCGCTGCCGGATTCAACCCGCACTATCTTTCCGATGCGCTCAATGCCATCGACTCCCCCTACGTTCACTTCTCGTTCACCGCGCCGGGCAAGCCCTGCCTGGTACGTGGGCTGGATGAGATCGATGGCGATCCGAAGGGCGACTACCGGCACGTCATCATGCTGATGCGCCTGCCGAACTGACATCGTGTACGTCGCTCGTCTCGAGCTTCATCAGTTCCGCAACTATGCCGCCGCAGACCTACGTCTGACCCCCGCAGTAACGATCTTTCAAGGCTCCAACGGCCAGGGCAAGACCAATCTGGTGGAGGCGATCGAATACCTCTCACGGCTCGAATCGCATCGGGTCAGCAACGACGGGCCGCTCGTCCAGGCCGGCACCCAGCAGGCCGTGGTACGAGCCGAGGTCGTGGCCGGTCTGGACGACAACCGCCGGCTGCTGCTCGAACTGGAGATCAATCCCGGCCGCGCCAATCGGGCGCGCATCAACAGGGGATCCCTCCCCCGCACCCATCAGCTGCTCGGTGCACTGCGCACCGTCGTCTTCTCTCCCGAAGACCTCAGCGTGGTCAAGGGTGATCCGGCGGCGCGTCGAGGCTTCCTCGACGATCTTGTGATCAGCCGCTGGCCGCGGATGCTGGGCGTCAAGCAGGACTACGACAAGGTCGTCAAACAGCGGAACTCACTACTGAAGTCGATCGCGACCGGGCGTGCCGACGCCGACGCCGAGTTCACCTTGGAGGTCTGGGATGACCAGCTGGTGACCTACGGCAGTGAACTGCTGGCCGCCCGGCTCGACACCCTGGCCGAAGTCTTGGAGCCGGCGAGCCGCGCCTATGCGCAGATCGCTCCGGTCAACAATCAGGCCGCCGCCTCATACCGTGCCGGGTTCGCGCTGCCGGACGATCCGGCCGAGCTGCCGGAAGCGTTCAGGCAGGCCCTGGCCGATCGTCACCGCGAAGAGCTCGCGCGTGGCTTGACGCTGGTCGGGCCGCATCGAGACGATCTCTTCTTGAGCATCGGTGAATTGCCGGCGCGCGGTTACGCATCGCATGGCGAGTCGTGGTCATTGGCATTGGCATTGCGGCTCGGCGCCTTCGAACTCTTGCGTTCTGACGGCATCGAAGCTGTGCTTATCTTGGACGATGTCTTCGCCGAATTGGACACCACCCGCCGCGAGCGGCTGGCAGGGGCAGCACAGGAGGCCGAGCAGGTGTTGGTGACCGCAGCAGTGCCCGGCGATGTGCCGCATCAACTCGACGGTGCACGCTTCGAGATCAATGCCGGCCAGATCTCGGCGGTCGAAGCGGCGGTCAAGCCGTCAGCAGTGCCGAAATCGTCGCCCGACCCGTCGTCCGAGATCGGCGACCATGATTGAGCATCCCGGCGATCGTCGCGCTACCGAGCCGGACGATATCGCTGAGCCGGACGACATCTCGGTCTTTCCCGAACCGCTCGAGGCCGATGACCATGACCCACTCGGTG
>NZ_JAVTWX010000065.1:5088-10227 GCF_032229645.1 Brooklawnia sp. | reverse complement strand
CCAGTCGATCTACGCCTTCCGCGGCGCCACGATTCGCAACATCCTCGACTTCGAGAACGACTTCCCGGGGGCCAGCACGATCTTGCTGGAGCAGAACTACCGCTCGACCCAGACTGTTCTGTCGGCGGCGAACGCAGTCATCACGCACAACTCGGGGCGTCCCGACAAGCGGCTGTGGAGCGAAGCCGGCGACGGCGAGAAGATCGTCGGATATGTCGCCGACACCGAGCACGACGAGGCCAGATTCATCGGCGGCGAGATCGATGCGCTCGCCGATGCGGGCAAAGGCAAATACTGCGATATGGCGGTCTTCTATCGGACGAACGCCCAGTCCCGCGCGTTCGAAGAAGTCTTCATCAGGCTCGGGCTGCCCTACCGGGTGGTTGGCGGCGTCCGCTTCTATGAGCGCCGCGAGATCCGCGATGCGCTCAGCTATCTGCGCGCCATCTCCAACCGGGCGGACGATGTCTCGCTGCGCCGGATCATCAACGTGCCCAAGCGGGGGATCGGCGAGCGTGCCGAGGTGGCGTTGGCGATGCTTGCCGCCAATGAGCAGATCAGTTTCGCCGACGCCGTCGACCGCGCGGATCAGGCACCCGGCATGGCTACCCGCTCGCTCAACCAGGTGAAGGCCTTCGGCCAGATGATGGCTGACTTTCGTGCCATGGTGGACGCCGAGTTGCCGGCCAGCGAGATCCTGGAGGCGGTGCTCAAGCGCTCCGGGATGATCGACGAGCTGCGCAATTCGTCCGATCCGCAGGATCAGACCCGGGTGGAGAACCTGGTGGAGCTGGTCAAGGTGGCCCAGGAGTTCGTCGCTCAGGCAACCACCCAAGATTTGGGGATGGGCGACGACTTCGAGCTCTTCGGGGAGTCTTTCGCCACGGCACCGGCTACCTCCGATGCGTCCAAGGGGCCTACCGCATCCGAAGCTGGGTCCGCCACTGCCGATTCCGGCCTCGCCGGGGATCCCGGTGCAGAACTGGCCGGCGAGCTGACCGCCGGCCAGCCCGAACCCGATGCCTCGCTGGGCGCCTTCCTGGAGCGCATCGCGCTGGTCGCCGACTCCGACCAGATCCCGGACGCAAGCGACGACTCCGGGGTCGTCACGCTGATGACCCTGCACACCGCCAAGGGCCTGGAGTTCGACACGGTTTTCCTGACCGGCATGGAGGACGGCATCTTCCCGCACATGCGCGCGATGACCGACACCGTCGAACTCGCGGAGGAGCGCCGCCTCGCCTATGTCGGCATCACGCGTGCCCGCAAGCGGCTCTATCTCAGCCGGTCGGTGGTGCGCACCCTGTTCGGGCAGCCCTCCTACAACCCGGCCAGCCGTTTCTTCGCCGAGATCCCGGACGATCTGATCGACTGGCGCCGCAAGGAATCCGAGGTGGCCAGTTGGGCGTCGAGTTCGGCCGATCGCTCGGCCTCGGCGCGGGCGGCGCTGTCGTCCGGCACGATCTTCGGCTCCGGACGCGGAGGTGCTGTGAAGAAGGCTCTGCCCACGGTGAACATCGGCGACCGGGTGCTGCATTCGACCTACGGCATGGGCACCGTGGTGGCTACCAGCGGGACTGGCGACAACGCGAAAGCCGACGTCGATTTCGGATCCAGCGGAGTGAAACGATTCGCGCTGAAGTACGCGCCGTTGGAGAAGCTGTGAACAGCTCGCCGCTAGGCTGACGGGGTGGATCTATTCGAGTATCAGGCCCGGGATCTTTTTGAGGCCCACGGTGTTCCGGTTCCGCGGGGCATAGTGGCCCGAACTCCGGACGAAGCAGACCAAGCCGCCAATTCGCTCGGCACCCCAGTAACCGTCGTCAAAGCCCAGGTGAAGACCGGCGGACGAGGTAAGGCCGGCGGGGTCAAGGTCGTCCGGTCGCCCCGGGACGCCAGGCAGGCCGCCGAGACGATTCTCGGCATGGACATCAAGGGCCACACGGTCCGTCAGGTGATGGTTGCCGAGGGCATCGACATCGCTGAGGAGTACTACTTCTCGCTGCTGGTCGATCGCGCCGAGCGCCGCTGGCTGGCGATGTGCAGCACCCAGGGCGGCATGGACATCGAGACCCTGGCCGTCGAACGGCCTGAGGCGCTGGCCCGGATCGCCGTCGACCCCAGGGTGGGTATCGATGCCGCCAAGGCCGCCGAGATCGTGGCCGCCGCAGGTTTTGCCGAGGCCGATCGCGACCAGGTAGCCGACGTGCTGGTGAAGCTGGGTGCTGTCTTCGTCGCCGAGGACGCCACCCTGGTCGAGGTGAATCCGCTGGTCAAGACCGGATCCGGCGCGATCCTTGCGGCCGACGGCAAGATCACCCTCGACGACAACGCCGATTTCCGGCATCCGGGTCACGCCGGTCTCAAAGACATCGCCGCCACCGATTCGCTGGAGCTGGCCGCCGCCGAACGCGACCTCAACTACGTCAAGCTGGACGGTAATGTCGGCATCATCGGAAACGGTGCCGGCCTGGTCATGAGCACCCTCGACGTGGTCGCCTACGCCGGCGCCGATCTGCCCGGTCAACCGAAACCCGCGAACTTCCTCGACATCGGCGGCGGCGCGTCCGCCCAGGTGATGGCCGATGGTCTGGGCATCATCTTGTCCGACCCGCAGGTGCGGTCGGTCTTCGTCAACGTCTTCGGCGGCATCACAGCCTGTGACGAGGTCGCCAACGGCATCAAGCAGGCACTGACGGTGCTCGGAGATCAGGCCACTCGTCCGATCGTGGTGCGGCTGGACGGCAACGCCGTCGTCCAGGGCCGGGCAATTCTGGCCGACTACGCGCACCCGCGGGTACGGCTCGCCGAGACCATGGACGATGGCGCAAGGCAGGCGGCAGAGTTGGCTGCCGACCAGACGCAGGCCGACGACGTGAGCAAGGAGGCCTGAGATGTCGATCTGGCTTGGAAGCGATTCCCGGATCATCGTGCAGGGCATGACCGGTGCGGAAGGACGCAAGCACACTCAGCGCATGCTGGATAGCGGCTCGACGGTGGTCGGCGGGGTGACTCCCGGCAAGGACGGGCAGACCGTGTCCTTCGAGGGCGCCGAACTACCGGTCTTCGGCAGCGTGGCGCAGGCAGTCGAGGCCACCGGAGCCAACACGTCGGTGGTCTTCGTGCCGCCGAAGTTCACCGGGTCGGCGGTCAGTGAGGCCATCGATGCCGCTCTCGATCTGGTGGTCTGCATCACCGAAGGCGTCCCGGTGGCCGACTCCGCGCGGTTCGTCAACCAGGCAGTGGACGCGGGCGTGCGCCTGATCGGCCCGAACTGCCCAGGCATCATCTCGCCGGGCGAGTCGAATGCGGGCATCATTCCGGCCACGATCACCGGGCCCGGCCCGATCGGTCTGGTCAGCAAGTCCGGCACCCTGACCTATCAGATGATGTTCGAGCTGCGCGACATCGGCTTCTCGACCGCCATCGGCATCGGCGGCGACCCGATCGTCGGCACCACCCACATCGATGCGCTGGCTGCGTTCGAGGCGGACGAGCAGACCAAGGCCATCGTCCTGATCGGCGAGATCGGCGGGGACGCGGAGGAGCGCGCGGCGGCGTACATCGCCGAGCACATCACCAAGCCCGTGGTCGCCTATGTGGCCGGTTTCACCGCACCCGAGGGCCGGACGATGGGTCACGCCGGCGCGATCGTCTCCGGTTCATCGGGGACTGCTCAGGCCAAGAAGGAGGCGCTGGAGGCGGTCGGTGTCACGGTGGGGCGTACCCCCAGCGAGACTGCCGCACTCATGCGCGAGATCCTGCACGGTTGATGAAGTTCGGCAGAGCATCGCGTAACGAGTCCAGTGTCCGAGTCCGTCATCTGGAGGCGGTGACCGAACAACCCGAGCCCTGGCGGCTGCCATGGCCGGTGGCCAGCACGCTCGCCGCGCTGACCACCGCCGCGGTCGGCTGGCTGCTGGTCACCGGGTATTGCGTGCTCGGCTGGATCTCGGTGCCGCAGCTCAAGGCGTCCGCGTTGCTTGCCTTCAGCACCCAGGGCTGGCTGCTCGCGCATGGCATCTCGATCTCGCTGCCGGGCGCTCAACTGTCGATCATTCCGCTCGGGCTGACCGCGATCATCGTGGTGGTCGCCCTGGGCATCTGCCATCAGGCTGTGCTGCACAGCCGTCCGCCCGGCGACGACCAGACCGGCGCCCGGCTGCTCCGAATGGCCGGGGTTTTCGCTGTCGTCTACGCCATCGTGCTCGCCGGCTGCCGAGAAGCAGCCGAGTCCGGCAGCGGCGCGTCGACCTTGATCGGCGCGCTGATCTTCTGCTGCCTGCTGCCGCTCGCCGGGTTCGGGCGTGCACTCGAATGGCGGCCGGCGCGCGGGGCCGCTGCGATACGGACGATCGGCCTGTCGCTCGCGGCGGGACTGTTGGTGATGGTCGCGGCCGGAGCTGCCGTGGTGATCGTCGCGTTGATCAACGGCCGTACTCAGGTCATGATGATCCACGAGTCGTTGCTGCCCGGTGGACTGGGCGCGGTGATGCTGCTGTTCGGCCAACTCGCGTGGCTGCCGAACCTGATTCTGTGGGGCGGATCCTGGGCCGCCGGGGCGGGCATTCAGCTGGGCCTGGGCACCGTCATCTCGCCTGCGCAGACCACCCTCGGCATGCTTCCGTCGATACCGTTCTTCGGCGCGGTGCCGCCGGCCGGGGTGATGCCGCGCAGCTGCCTGCTGTGGCTGCTCAGCAGCGTGCTGGCCGGGGTGGCTGCGGCTTTGGTGCTGGTCAGGCGGCTGCAGGCACGTGCCTTGGCCGATGGGCACCGGCTGGGCATCGACGTGACGGCAATAGCCGGCGCGCTGGCCGGGGTCGGCTGCGGATTGGTCTTCACGCTGCTGCAGATTCCTGCGGGCGGTGACCTCGGTTCGGTGCGATTGACCTCGCTGGGAGCGCGGATGACAGCGCTGCTGGTGATGGCTCCCAGCACCATGGGATTGGCCGGAATGGCGGCCGGGGCCGTTCTCGGACGCCGCGCCGCGAGCACGCAGCAGCCGGATGCACCGCTCGGCATAGGGGAGCCGGATTTACGACCGAGCACGGGCGAGCCGGACGGGCGGCCCGCCGCGGACGACGAGTCCGCTGTCCAGACGGCGCCGATCGTCGATGGACCCTCAGCCGGCGTCGATGG
>NZ_JAVTWX010000065.1:0-4988 GCF_032229645.1 Brooklawnia sp. | reverse complement strand
AGTCCGCTGTCCAGACGGCGCCGATCGTCGATGGACCCTCAGCCGGCGTCGATGGGCTCTCGGCCGGCGCCGATGAGAGCGAGCTGCCGACGACCGTGGTGGAAGACCGGTCGAAGCGAGCCGAGCACGACAGGTAGGCTGCGAGCGTGACATCTCGAGTAGGCGTGCTGCTGTCCGGATCGGGAACCCTGCTGCAGGCATTGCTGGACGCTGCCGCCGAACCCGGCGCACCCTTCGAGATCGTCGCCGTGGGGTCGGAACGCTCCGATGCCTACGGGCTCACCCGGGCCTTGGACGCCGGGGTGCCCACGTTCGTCGCCCCGATGCTGCCGGATCGCGCGGAATGGGATCGCAAGCTGGCCGAGACTGTCGCGAACTACCGGCCCGATCTGGTGGTCAGCGCCGGATTCATGAAGCTCGTCGGACCGGTATTCCTGGGGAAGTTCGGCGGACGCTTCATCAATTCCCATCCTGCTTTGCTGCCGAGCTTTCCCGGCATCCACGGCGTCCGAGATGCTCTGGCGGCCGGCGTGAAGGTGACCGGTACCACGATTTTCGTGGTCGACGAGGGCGTCGACACCGGGCGGATTCTCGCCCAGAAGGCTGTCGAGGTGCACGACGATGACACCGAGGCCACGCTGCATGAACGCATCAAGGTGGTCGAGCGCGAACTGCTCGTCCAGGTGGTTACCGAACTGGTGAAGGAGAAGCATGACTGAGCTGCAACCGATTCGTAGGGCCCTGGTTTCGGTCTATGACAAGACCGGGTTGATCGAGCTGGGACAGCGGCTGGCTGCCGCCGGCGTTGAGATCGTCTCGACCGGTTCGACCGCAGGCAAGCTTTCGGACGCAGGCCTCCCGGTGATCCCCGTCGAGAAGCTGACCGGTTTCCCCGAATGCCTGGACGGACGCGTGAAGACGCTGCACCCCAGGGTGCATGCCGGGATTCTCGCCGACCGCCGGCTCGCATCGCACCGCGAGCAGCTCGCCGAGCTGGGCATCGAACCGTTCGATCTGGTCGTGGTCAATCTCTACCCGTTCACCCAGACGGTTGCCTCGGGCGCAGCGCCCGACGAATGTGTGGAGCAGATCGACATCGGCGGCCCCTCGATGGTGCGCGCCGCCGCGAAGAACCACCCGAGCGTCGCCGTGATCACCTCGCCCGAGCAGTACGAACTGGTCGCCGACGCGCTGGCTGCGGGCGGCACCGGGCTGGCGACCCGCCAGCGGCTGGCCGCGCAGGCCTTCGCGCACACGGCCGCCTATGACATCGCGGTTGCGTCCTGGATGGGCTCGGTTCTCACCGACACCTCCGATGGTGATGGCTTCCCGGCCTGGGCCGGCAGCAGCTGGACGAAGGTCGGCGCGCTGCGCTACGGCGAGAATTCCCACCAGCCGGCCGCGCTCTATGCGAGTCAGGACGGTTCGTCCGGCATCACCCAGGCGGTGCAGCTGCACGGCAAGGAGATGAGCTATAACAACTTCACCGACGGCGACGCGGCCTACCGGGCGGCCTACGACTTCGATCAGCCGACCGTGGCAATCATCAAGCATGCCAACCCGTGCGGTATCGCGTCCGGTGGCGACATCGCCGAGGCGCACCGCAAGGCGCACGCCTGCGACCCGGTGTCGGCATTCGGTGGGGTGATCGCGACCAATCGTCCGGTCAGCGTCGAGATGGCCCAGCAGGTTGCCGAGATCTTCACCGAGGTGATCATCGCGCCGAGCTATGACGAGGGTGCGCTGGAGATCCTGGAAGCCAAGAAGAACATCCGTATCCTGACCGCCGGGGCCTATGTCCCGGGCGTCACGAAGATCACCACCATCTCGGGCGGCGCGCTGCTGCAGGCCCCGGACCGTATCGATGCGGTCGGCGATGATCCGTCCAACTGGCAACTGGTCAGTGGAGATGCCGCCGACGAGGCCACTTTGGCCGATCTGGTCTTCGCCTGGCGGGCCTGCCGTTCGGTGAAGTCGAACGCTATCTTGCTGGCGTCGGGCGGTGCGTCGGTGGGTGTCGGCATGGGGCAGGTGAACCGGGTCGACTCCTGCAAGCTGGCGGTCGAGCGGGCAGGCGAGCGCGCCGCGGGTTCGGTGGTCGCCTCCGATGCCTTCTTCCCGTTCAGCGACGGTCCGCAGATTCTGCTGGACGCGGGTATCAAGGCGATCGTTCAGCCCGGCGGCTCGATCCGCGATGATCAGACCATCGAGGCTTGTCAACAGGCGGGTGTCACGATGTATTTCACCGGGACCCGGCATTTCTTCCACTGATCCGTCTGCCGGACGAGGAGATCGAAGCGAATGAGCGCGCAACGCATTGACGGCAAGCAGGTTGCTGCCGATATCAAGGCCGAATTGGCCACCCGGGTCACCGCACTCAAGCAGCGAGGCATCACGCCTGGGCTCGGCACCGTGCTGGTGGGCGCCGACCCCGGCAGCCAGCTCTATGTCGCTGGCAAGCACCGCGACTGCGCCCAGGTGGGCATCGAGTCGATCCGCGTTGACCTGCCCGCTGATGCCAGCGCTCAGCAGATCAGTGCGGCCATCGAATCGTTGAACGCCGATCCGAGGTGCACCGGGTATATCGTCCAGTTGCCCTTGCCGCCTCATATCGACGACAACTGGGCGCTGGAGCAGATCGATCCGGCCAAGGACGCCGACGGCCTGGCGCCCGCCAACCTGGGGCGGCTGCTGCTCGGTCAGCCCGCGCCGCTGCCGTGTACCCCGCGCGGCATCGTGGAACTGCTGCGCCGCTACGAAGTGCCGATCGCCGGCGCCGAGGTCTGCATCATCGGACGAGGCACCACGGTCGGTCGCCCGTTGGGCGTGCTGCTGAACCGCAAATCGCTGAACGCGACCGTGACGCTCTGCCACACCGGAACCCGCGATCTGGCCGATCACGTGCGGCGCGCCGACATCGTGGTTGCGGCGGTCGGACGCGCGCACATGGTCACCGCCGAGATGATCAAGCCGGATGCTGTCTGCATCGATGTCGGTGTAACCAGGGTGGACGGCAAGCCGGTCGGCGATCTGGCTCCCGATGTCTGGGAGAAGGCGTCGCTGGTCACCCCGAACCCTGGTGGAGTCGGCCCGATGACCCGCGCGATGCTGCTGGCCAATGTCGTGGACATGGCCGAGGGCACGATCTAGGCGATGGACGAGCTGAGCACGGCCGACGAGCAGAATGCTGCGGGTGATCGGGACGAGCCGGATACCCGGGACGACCCGCTGGACTCGGCCGGATTGAGCCCGTGGTCGCTGCTTGCCGTGCTCGCGGTCTTCGCGATCGGCATTGTGCTGATCATGAATTGGTACTGGCGGCGCGGCTCGGTGGTGATCGGCGGATCGGTCGCACTGGCCGGTGTGCTGCGGCTGGTGCTGCCGCCCAAGTGGGTTGGCCTGTTGAAGGTGCGCAGCCGAGGGTTCGATGCCACGCTGCTGCTGGGGATGGGCGTTGCGATCATGGTGCTGGGGATGACCGTCCCCGGTGTCTACGAGCCCTGAATCAGCCGTTCGCAAGCCTCCCTCTCCCTGCGCACCCCCCTCTCTCTCCCCCCGGATTGTGTAGGTCTGGAGCCCGTGGTGGGCCCTAGACCTACACAATCCGGGAGAGGGTAACGGGGACAAAAAGATCGTGTCTGGTTCGCACCCAGGACGGGCGAGGACCAGACACGATCTGTGCAGAAGCGGAATCCGATCAGATCAGGCCGAGGTCGGTGACGGCCTTCTTCTCATCGAGCAGTTCGTCGACCGAAGCCTGCAGCTTGCCGTTGCTGAAGTCGTCGAGCTCCAGGCCCTGGACGATCTCGTACTTGCCGTCCTTGACGGTGCACGGGAACGAGCTGATGACGCCTTCGGGAACGCCGTAGGAGCCGTCGGCCGGAACGGCCATCGATACCCAGTCGCCCTCGGGGGTACCGAGGATCCAGTCACGCATGTGCTCGACGGTAGCGTTGGCGGCAGAGGCAGCGGAGCTTGCACCACGGGCTGCGATGATCGCCGCACCGCGCTTGGCGACCTTCGGAATGAAGGTCTCTTCGATCCAGGCGTGATCGACCAGCGAGCTGGCGGGCTTGCCGGAGACCTCTGCATGGTAGATGTCCGGGTACTGGGTGGACGAGTGGTTGCCCCAGATGGTCATGTGCGAGATCTCGCCGACCCCGACGCCGACCTTGCTGGCGAGCATCGCCTTGGCGCGGTTGTGATCCAGACGGGTCAGTGCGTTGAAACGCTCGTTGGGGATGTCGGGAGCGTTGGTCATGGCGATCAAGGCATTGGTGTTGGCCGGGTTGCCGGTCACCAGCACGCGGATGTCGTCGGCCGCCGACTCGTTGAGGGCCCTGCCCTGGGCGGTGAAGATCGCGCCGTTGGCGCTCAGCAGATCGCCGCGCTCCATGCCGGCCTTGCGGGGCATCGCGCCGACGAGCATGGCGACGTTCGCGCCCTCGAAGACCTTCTTGGGATCATCGCCGATGACGACGTTGGTCAGGTTGGAGAATGCGCAGTCCTCCAGCTCCATGACGACACCTTCGAGTGCCTTCAGAGCCGGGGTGATCTCAAGGAGTCGCAGCTCGATGGGACGATCACCCAGCAGCGATCCGCTCGCGATGCGGAAAAGCAGGTTGTAACAGATCTGGCCGGCTGCGCCGGTGACAGCGATCTTGACGGGGGTCTCACTCACGAGGGTTCCTCTTCTCGACATTGGTTTGAGTCCGACGTCCTTAGGCTAGACCAATCGCCTGATCGGTGAACGGCCCGGGTGGCAGTTCACGGATCTGTGTGGTCGAGTGTGATTCGGGGTGTCTCCTTCGCCGAACTCGAACCGTCCGCCCGGGACGTCCTGCGCGGGTGGGCGGGGTCAGCGTGCGAGACAAAATCCACTAGGCTCAAGACTGTTTCTAGGGGTGTCACAAGGGAGCATAGCCTGATGTCTACGTCTGCTGATCTCGACGTCGCGCCAGGGTCCATCGTCCAGGTTAGAGATGAAG
>NZ_JAVTWX010000064.1:0-10344 GCF_032229645.1 Brooklawnia sp. | reverse complement strand
AGGCGGATGCCTCGTCAGAAGGGCATGGTCAGCGACAACACATCGAGTGCAGGTACGCCAGATCAAGGTAGTGGCGTCGCACCAGGTAGTTGGCCATGCCTCGAAGGCAAACACGCTAAATCCGAACTTTCGATAATCCGCGTTTCATTTTCTGGGCATGCCCATATGCATCGCACGGTGGTTTCGGCGATGTGCTCGGCGGCTTCCACGCCGGAGACCTCGGATTCAGGCCGAGAATCGCATCCGAGACGCTCCCGTGACAAATGCCCCAATCACCCTTGCCGCTCCCCCTTCGGGGGTCAGGTGACCGGCTGTGTCCGTAAGGCACAATTGTCCTGAACGCTCTCCCGTATCAACGCCGATGTGAAGGACGCACCTCATGACCAAGAGACTTTGGCCCACCACTGTTGTGATGCTCACACTGTTGTTCACCGGCTGTGCCGTCACCGACACTCCATTTGACCGCACGCCGGGCACCGGATCGAGCGGCGGGTCGGGCCTGATCGGCCCCACCTGGCTACTGGAAGAGCTGAACGGCCAGCCGGTGGTCGAGGGCACCTTTGCGTCCCTGACCTTCAACGATCAAGGCGGGCTGGGCGGGGTCGGCGGCTGCAACGTCTACGGCGGCGACTTCACAGCTGACGGCAGCCAGATAGACGTGGACGACTCCATCGTCTCGACGATGATGGCCTGCGATGAGCCCATCATGACCCAGGAGTTCGCCTTCTTCGAGGCTCTCAAGTCGGCGTCCGCCTTCACCATCGAGAACACCACGCTGACCTTGTCCGACCAAGACGGCAGCATCGTGGCCACCTTCACCGCACAATCCCAAGATCTCGCCGGCACCAGCTGGCTGGTCACCGCGTTCAACAATGGCGATGAGGCGGTCGTCAGTGTCCTGGACGGCACCGCGCCGGCTATCGATTTCGGCGCCGATGGGCAGGTCTCCGGAACCGCCGGATGCAACCGGGTGGTAGGCGGCTTCACGACAGCAGCTGGCACGATCAAGTTCTCTCCTCTGGCAACCACCCAGATGTTCTGCGCCGAGCCGGAGGGAACCATGAATCAGGAAACCCGGTTGCTGGCCGCACTCGAGACTGCCGCCACCTACCACATTGAGGGCCCGCGCCTGGAGTTCCGCACCGCGGACGACGCCATAGCCGTGCAGTTCACCCGGGTCTGACGCCCACCCGTCAGCCGGCCGCTCGTTCACCGGACGGCCTCAGTTGCACGCGCTGGCCTCCCCGGTGCCGCAACCGCTCGGTGAATCCGAGGAGCCGCCACAGCACCAGCACGCCCGCCGCCCAAACCAGCACGGCCAGGCCCACTATCAGGTAGTGAACAGGGTCGCTCAGCCAGTCAAGACCGAAGAACCATCTGGCCAGCGAAATCTGCGGCTGCACCGTGGCGATGGCCATCAGGACCGTCACCAGCGCCACCATCTTGCCCGAGTGCAGCGTCATGAGGGCCACGATCAGCCCGGCATAGATGAGCACATAGGCAACTGCCTGTTGCGCATAGATCATGCGGCCGGACGAGGAGAGAAAGTAGTGGTAGACCACCAAGCTCACCAGCGAGAGCCCCAGCCCCGCAGGCAACACGAACCGGGCTATCACTTTCCCGTATCCCTGGGTGGACACCGGTCCCGCCCCCGACCAGGCGGCCAACGCCAACGAAGGTATCGTCACCGCGATGATCCCGAGCGCAGTGTCGTGTGATGCCGCATGCGGGAACCCGCTGCTGAACAGCCGCACCATGATGATCAAGGCGGCTGTGGCGAGCACGAGCGTCAGATCCAGTTTGATCACATTGAGCAGCCCTTGGACGATCGTCTGCCCGCGTCTCAGCATGGCCAGCAGAGCTCGCGGTGAGTTCTCCCGCAGGTAGATGTCGGCCATCGCGAGCGCGGCCTGGGTGGCGCCGGGTTGAGCCACCGCGACATCGGCCTCGGCCATGGCGGCCAAATCGGCGACACCATCGCCGACCACGGTCACATGATCTCCGCCCACCCGCAGCTCCCGCACCATCTCTGCTACTTCGGCGGGGCTCAGGCCACCGAAAAGTGCGTTCTCGCGGGCAATCCGACCCCAGCCGGAGCGTGCCTGCCGCCTCAGGTCATCGCGTGAGATCATGCCCCTGGAGCGTACATATTCGGCATCTCTTGAAGTAATTCCGCGCTCGACGAGCCGGTCGAGATAGTCGGGGGCGGCATCCGCGACGAACACCTTCACCTGCACCCCGGCGTCTGTGAATTCTCCGATCTCACTCAATGCGGTAAAAATGCTCTCCTCGGTGAAGCAGATCACGGTGGTCTCGGCCAGCGCTTCGATCGAGCGGGCTCGGGTGACGACACCGCCGTGCTGTGCGAGGTCGGCGGCACCCGCGATGTAGCTGATGATGATCATCAGGTAGAGACCGCTGGGCACCAGATCGAAGACCACCGGGGCCGCGTCGACGAATGCCTCCAGCGGTGCCCCGATGTCGAGGCGGCTCAGTTCTGCCAGATACAGGCCCGCATAGACGATCACCACCACCAAGAGCGCCTGCAAGATCTTGGACATCACCTGTTCCAGCGGGCTCTGCTGTGACTCCCGCAGACCGCGCGCTGCCCGCTTGCTCATCCGGGTATCGGGGCCCAGTTTCTCGGCCAGATAGCTGCCGTCACCGGACACACAGAAACTCCCGGCCAGCACCCGGCGGCCCGGCCGCAACCGGCGAGGCCCCCGGATTCCGTCCGCGGGATAGCTATCGATCAGCGCTGCCGCGGGGCCATGGTAGACGCCGTCGGCCAGAATCTGGTCTCCCGGGCCGACCAGCAGAAGATCGCCGGGCACCACCTGCTCGGGCGGCACATCGCGCGTCTGGCCATCGCGCACCACGGTGAAGCGCAGCGCCGCCAGATCCAATACCTTCGCAAGCCGGCGTACCGCAAGCTTCTCCTGTAGCCAACGGATCGCGATGCTCACCCCGAGCATGACCAGCGTCAGTATCCCGGACAGCCATTCATGCAATAGCAGCAGCTGCACCAGCGCCAGGCCGATCAGGTTCACATGAAAGACGGTGAATACCGACTCACGGCGGATTCTCCCGGCCGAACGGACCAACGAGCGCTGCGACGCCTTGGCTTCGCCGCTGGCGTATGCCGCGTCGGCCTCGACCTGGCTGAGCCCCCTCGGCGGCTCTGGCGGCCGTCCGGGCCGCCTGCGGCTCCACCAATAGCCGACGGCCACTGCACCGGTTGTGACCGCCAGCAATGCCGACATCAACCCGGTACGCCGCAATCGCACCCTCGGCATCTCGGGTGCGTCCGGGAAGCCGGTCTGCATGTGGACATTGTGCCTCATTCCGCCCCTCGGGGGACTACCCAGCGGTAGGGGATATCACGCGGCTTCCAGGCGCGCGGGATCTTTCTCGTCCCACCGGCGGGGCCGTTCTGGCCTAGCGATTCATCAGGTGGGCGACAGATCATGCGCAGCCGTGGAAACCCCACAAAGATCCACAGCCGACGTAGGGGTCCGTGAATAGTCGAATCCGCGCCGTGAGCAATACCCTTGAGGCAGCCGGTTGACGAGCAATCGGGCGAAGACGCAAAGGAGCGAACTTGTCAACGCTCGATGAGCTATGGGCAGCCGCCTACGATCCCGCAGTACGGCGCACACTTGACTACCCCGGCGGCACGCTGGTCGACGGTTTCGACCGCTTCACCCGCGAATATCATGATCGACCGGCTCTCGACTTCTTCGGCGCCCACACCAGTTTCACCGAGCTGCGGCGTGCGGTCAGCAACGTCGCAGGGCAGCTATCCGAGTTGGGTGTGAGTCCGGGTGACCATGTGGCGCTACTGATGCCCACCTGCCCCCAGCACGTCATCGCTTTCTACGCCGTCCTGGCGTGCGGGGCCACCGTCGTGGAGCACAATCCGCTCTACACGACCCGCGAGCTGACCCCGCTGTTCGGCGATCATCACGCCAAGGTCGCGATCGTCTGGGATGCCTCCGCCCATGCGCTGCAGGAGCTACCCGACGAGGTGCGCCCTGGGACCATCATCTCGATCAACATGATCGCCGCGATGCCGCGGCTCAAACGCCTGATGCTGCGACTGCCGATCGCCAAGGCCCGGCAGAGCCGCGACCAGCTCTCGCGTCCGGCCAAAGGCACCATCATCTTCGAGAAGCTGCTCAAGCCCACGCGCCCGGTACCCAGCACGCTTCGTCCGAAGCCGGACGACATCGCACTGCTGCTCTATACGTCGGGAACCACCGGCACTCCCAAGGGCGTGCCGCTCACCCACACGAACCTGCTCGCGTCCACCACTCAGGCTCTCGAGTGGGTGACCCCGCGTAAACCCGGACGAGACGTCTTTCTCGCCTGTCTGCCGCTCTTCCATGTCTTCGGCTGCTCGCTATCGATGAACGCCGGGCTGACCGACGGCGCGATGCTGCACCTCATCCCCAAGCCGGAGACCGGGCTTATTCTGGACGCGATCAAACGCCGCACGCCGACCGTGGCGATCGCAGTGCCGCCGCTATTCGAACGCATCGTGGACGGCGCCGCCGAGCGTGGGGTATCGCTGCAGGGCATTCGCACCGGTATCTCGGGGGCGATGTCGTTGCGTGGCGAGTTGATCGACAAATGGGAAAAGGCGACCGGTGGCCTGCTGATCGAGGGATACGGGTTGAGCGAATGCTCACCGATCCTGGCGGGTAACCCGGTCAATCTCGACCGCACTGCCGACTCGATCGGCGTCCCGTTTCCCGATACCCAGATTAAGCTCACCGACCCCGACGATCCGTCCCGCGAGGTGCCGCTCGGGGAGCCGGGCGAGATCTTGGCCAAGGGCCCGCAAGTCTTTTCCGGCTACCGCAATCTGCCCGGTGGCGAACCCGACAGCTTCTACGACGGCTGGTTTCGCACCGGTGACGTAGCGGTCACGGACGAGCGCGGCTTCCTACACATCGTCGACCGGATAAAGGAGGTCGTCATCACGGGCGGCTTCAACGTCTATCCGTCCGAAGTCGAGCAGGCGATGCGAGATCACGACGGCATCCGGGAGATCGCAGTCGTGGGCCTGGCCAACGAACTCGGCGTCGAAGAGGTCGTCGCCGCTGTCGTCACGACCGATGGCCTGCTACCCAATGTGGACGAGCTGCGGCATTCGGTGAAAGAGCGGCTGGCGGCCTACAAGGTGCCCCGCCGTTTCTTCGTGGTCAGTGAGCTGCCGCGCAACGAGATGGGCAAGGTGCTGCGCCGCGAGGTGCGGGGCCGACTGGAACGCCGCGACTTCGGCGACCAACTGGCCAAGTTGAGCCCCAAATGGCGGGACCGGCTCGACGAGATCGGCCCCGACGTGCGCGAATGGCTCAGCCAGACCGGGGATGATCTGCACGATCGGCTGGAGAACAGCGGCCAGCAGATGCGCGAGCGGCTGGAGAACCTCGACACCGGCGTGCGCTCATGGATGGACGATGAGAGCAGCGTGCTGCGTGAGCGGTTGGAAAAGCTGGACCTGCCCACCCGGCTAGCTATCTGGCGCGATCACGTGCTCGGCGCCCGCGATCCTGAGCAGGACGACGAGAATGCGCCGCAATCGGATAGCGTTTCGGATAGCCGCTAAGGGCCCTAAGGGCAAGACGGGTCAGGAAGCCAGCAGCATAGGAGATCGCGTCCCCAAAGATCAGCGGCGTGGACGCAGCCTCACCGGCGGCAGCGCAGGGGCCACCAACTCCGGCTCGTCGTCGGTGCGCGGCGTCATGGTGAAGTTGCCCGGATTGTCACCGCCGCGCTCCGCCCCGATGCCCGCCTGCCAGTTGGCTCGCCACGCCTTGATCTCCTCGTGGCTACGACCGACGAAATTCCACCAGCCGACGATGTCCTCGCCGAACGGCTCCCCACCGATGACGACGGCGCGCACGATCTCGCCGGCGTTCGCGTGGGCCCGGAGCCGCAGCCGGCGGCGTCCGGGCGCCGAATAGCCGAGGCTGCCGGCCGGCACCAGGGTGTCGTCCACCTGAACCGTGCCGGAATCGGCCAGCACGCCGAACTCCCAGCTCTCGGGCACGTCGACGACCAGTGGATCGTCGGTGGTGAAACGGATCTCTGCTGCGCACAGCGGCGAATGGACCTGGACGGGAGAGTCCGCGTCCCCGAACTCGCCGACGAAGACGGCGACCTCGTGGTCACCCATCCGCACCGGCTCGCTGGCGAACTGCTCGAAACCGGGGTCCCGGAAGCGCACGTCCGCAGGTAGCGCCGCCCAGAGTTGCACGCCATGCAGCGGTCCGGGCGTGGCGTATTCGGTGTGTGTGACGCCCCAGCCGGCGGTCATGACGTTGACCTCGCCGGGATGCACGAGAGTGTCGGTGCCCAGAGAGTCGCGATGCCGGACCTCGCCGTCGAAGAGCCAGGTCACTGTCTGCAGGCCAGTATGCGGATGCCCGGCGACACGCAGTTGCGGAGCGTCCGGACCGAAGTGGTCGAGCAGGCACCAGGCGCCGATCATCACCCGGCCCCGTTGCGGCACCAACCGGTTGATCGTGAGTTGATCGGCGGTTCCCAACGAGGCCCGATACGGCTGCTTGATATCGACGGCGTTCACACCTCAACTATGCCGCACGATCCGCTCCCGGCGGGTTCTGAGCTAGTCCGGGCGCTTGGACAGCACCGCCACCAGGAAACCGTTCGCGGGCGGACGCAGCGTCCAGGTCGAGTAGCGCTGGTCGAGCCGTAGTCCGACATGCGCGGCGTCGGCCTCGAACTCGTCGAAATCGTAGCGGCGGCCCGCTCCGAAGCCGACGACCAGGCGTCCGTCCGGCGCCAGGTGGTCCTGCATCCGGGCGAGCGCGGGGCGTCGCTCGGCGTCGGCGAAGAAAGTGACGACGTTGCCCGCCGAGACGATGAGGTCGAATTCCGCCTGGACGCCGGTATCGGTCACCACATTGAGATCCGCGAGGTTTTGCACCTCCCAGCTGGCTTGCGGCCAGTCCTGACGGGCGACCCGGATCAGCGTCTCGTCGAGGTCGACGCCGACCACCTCGTGGCCGCGCTCGGCGAGCCAGCCGCCGATGCGTCCGGTGCCGCAGCCTGCGTCCAGAATCCGGCTGCCGCGCTCGGCCATGGCATCGATCGTGCGCGCCTCACCGTAGACATCGCGTCCCTCGGCGACGAAGTTGCTCCACCTGCGTGCATAGTTGCTGGCATGTTCGGGATTGGCGCGCACCGTGGCGAGCCAGACGTTCTCTGTGGGTCCGGGCATGGCGTCCAGGATATGCGGGCGAAAAGAAATCGATCAGCGATCGACGCGAGCCGAACCGCCTCCGGCCAGCTTCAGCACCTCTGCCTTGGTCGCCATCGAGGTATCGCCGGGAGTGGTCATCGCCAGTGCACCATGAGCAGCACCATAGTTGACCGCAGTTTCCAGATCGGCGCCCGAGATCAGGCCGTACACCAGGCCAGACGCGAACGAGTCGCCGCCACCCACCCGGTCAAAGACCATCAGATCGTCGCGCTGAGTTGCCTTCACCAGGCCACCGGCACGAGACCAGGCGATAGCGCTCCAGTCGTTGATGGTGGCGGACTTCACGCCGCGCAGCGTGGTGCCGATCACCTTCAGGTTCGGGTACGCGTCGGCGACCCGCTCCACCATCTTCTTGAAGCTGTCCAACGGCAGCACGGTAAGGTTCTCGTCCACGCCCTCGATCTCGAAGCCGAGCGCGGCGGTGAAGTCCTCCTCATTGCCGATCATCACGTCGACATAGGGCGCAACCGCGCGGTTGACCTCCTGCGCCTTCGTCTGTCCGCCGATCGACTTCCACAGGCTCGGACGATAGTTGAGGTCGTAACTGATCAGGGTGCCAGATTCCTTGGCGGCCTTGCAGACATCGATGACGGCCTGCGCGCTGGTCTGAGACAGGGCCGCGTAGATGCCGCCGGTGTGCAGCCAGCGCACGCCCTTGACGTTGAAGATGTCGTCCAGATCCCAATCGGACGCCTTGGTCTGGCTGATCGCGGTGTGCCCGCGGTCACTCGCCCCGACCGAGCCGCGGACGCCGTAACCGCGCTCGACGAAGTTCAGGCCGTTGCGGGCGGTGCGTCCGACACCATCGTTGGGCACCCAATGGATCAAGGAGGTGTCGACGCCGCCCTGCATCACGAAGTCTTCGACCAGGTGGCCGACCTCGTTGTCCACCAATGAGGTCAGCGCGCCCGCGCGCAGCCCGAAGACCTTGCGAAGACCACGGACGACGTTGTATTCGCCGCCGCCTTCCCAGACCTTGAACTCGCGGGCAGTGCGGACGCGTCCGTCACCCGGATCGAGCCGCAGCATGATCTCACCCAGGCTCAGGGCATCCCACTGGCAGCCTTCGGCAGCCTTCAAACCCAGTTCCACGCTCACTGGTTGTCTCCGCTCAGCTTGGCGACCAGCTCCATGGCCTCACGTGTCAGCGATGTGATCTTGTCGAACTCAGCCGCGTCCACCGTCTTGGCCGGCACCATCCAGGAACCACCGACAGCCGGGATGCAGGACAAGCCGAGGAATTCGCCGAGATTGTTGACGTTCACGCCGCCGGTCGGGATGAACTTGATGTCGGCGAACGGCGCCGACAGGCCCTTGATGGCCGCCGCGCCGCCGTAGACATTGGCCGGGAAGAACTTGACGGTGCTCAGGCCCAGGTCATGGGCGCGCATGATCTCGCTCGGGGTGACCGCGCCCGGCAGCACCGGCACACCCAGTTCCTGAGCGCGTTTCACGACGTCGACACTCAGGCCCGGGCTGACGATGAAGGACGCGCCGGCGTCGACGGCCTGCTCGACCTGCGCGACCGAGCGGACGGTTCCGGCGCCGACCAGGATGTCATCGCGCTTGGCGAGCACTTTGATGGAATCTGGCGCCGCGGCCGTCCGGAAGGTCACTTCGGCGACCGGCAGGCCGCCGGCAACGAGCGCTTCGCCGAGCCCGGCGGCATTCGCTGCGTCGTTGAGCACCACAACAGGAACGATGCGGTAGCGGGTGATGTCGTCAAGAGTGACGCTCATCTGCACTCTCCTCATAGAGACAAGGTGAACAGGACTCACTCGTTTCAGTCAGCGAAACCCGCGAGTCATTAACTGAAATATATGATAGCAGAACGCCCCGCCAAGTGGCAGACTTCGTGCATGAGCATCACGAATCCGAGCGTGCCCGACCCCGGCGGCCCGGCCCCCATCGAGGCAATCGATCGCGCCCTGACGTTGCTCACCGGCCTTGCCGAGGCCGGCCCGGAGCCCGTTCCGCTCACCGCGCTCTGCAGGCACCTGAATCTGAACAAGTCGACCGCCTACCGTGCACTGGCCACCATGCGCGCCCGCGGCTTCGTCTCCCAGGACCTCGACGGCGGCTATCGGCTCGGCGCTGCAGCAATCGGCCTGGGCGCAAACTACTTCGGTCCCGCCGCGCTCGCCCAGTCGCTGCACCCCGCGCTCGTCGTCCTCGCCCGTGAGGTGGACGAACTGGTGCACCTCGGTGTCCTCAACGGCGATCGTGTCATCTACGTCGACAAGGTCGAGCCCGACAAGGCCATCCGCGTCTGGTCACAGGTGGGCCGCAACGCACCGGCCGCCACCACGTCGCTGGGCCGCGCGATCCTCGCCTACCGTCCGATCCCGGACGATCAGCTGGACGCCTTCGCTCACTCCGAGATCGAGGTGGCACAGTTGCGCCAGGCGATGGCCGCGGCGCGCCAGCGCGGCTACGCCACCGAGATCGAGGAGAACGAACCCGGCATCGCCTGCCTTGGCGTACCGCTGCTGTCGAATGGTGGCGCGATCGCCGCCCTCAGTGTGACCATGCTTGCCAGCGATGTCGACGATCAGCGGATCGCCGAGGTTGCTGCCCGAATCGCCGAGCTGGTGCCACCCCGGCTGCCCGACGACGTCGAACTGCCCGTCGCGCTGACTCACGATCGACGAAAGCTAAAGGCCTAACCCAGGCAGCGGAGGCAACAGCCGTAGTCATCAGCCGTTTGATCAAGAAACCTGAGATATGGCTGACAACTCCGAGCTCCGGCTGGCATGTTGGGTTAACCCGTGGCATCCTTGTCTACACGGTCGTTTCCGGCAGTCCCCCCGGCTTGCCGATGTGCGATCGGCTGTCGGGGCTCGCGTCCCAGGGGGTGGGTGCGCGAGCCCCGACCTCACGTCCGCCGCAGCTGGCCAAATGCCCGCCGCCACCGCATCGACTACCGCTAATCACAACAGCTAGCGAATAGCCGGTAGTCGCTGCTACTTCCGGCAGCCGCTGCGGAGCAGGGCGTCCAAACCGGCAGCCGCTGCGGAGCAGGGCACGGATTTCACCCATCGGCGAACCCG
>NZ_JAVTWX010000063.1:0-64968 GCF_032229645.1 Brooklawnia sp. | reverse complement strand
CCAAACCGGCAGCCGCTGCGGAGCAGGGCACGGATTTCACCCATCGGCGAACCCGCGCCGGGAGCATTCGGCGCCGGGAATAACCGGTCCGCCACGCGGGTTGTCAACACATCGGTCGCTGGTCGGAGCACCCCGCGCCGATCGCACCATTCGAAGCATCCAATACCATCAGGAGAAGTAAATGGCCACCGTCACGATTACGACTGACAACCTTGACGAGACCCTGACCGACAACGACATCGTCTTCCTCGACTTCTGGGCCGAGTGGTGCCACCCTTGCCGCAACTTCGCGCCCATCTTCGAGCAAGCCAGCGAGACCTACCCCGAGATCACGTTCGGCAAGGTCGACACCGAAGACCAGCAGCAACTGGCAGGCGCGGCAGGCATCACTTCGATCCCCACGCTGATGATCTTCCGCGGCGGCATCCCGGTCTTCTCACAGGCCGGTGCGCTCCCCGCCTCAGCCCTCGACAGCCTGGTCGAGCAGGTCCGCGGCCTCGACATGGACGAGGTACGCAGCGCCTACGCGCAGGCATCCGAGGCTGACGCCGACGAGAACTGAGCACTGCTTCTCAGCCGGGCCCGGGCTCTGTGATCCGAGCCGAATCCCCTTGTCGCCACCCGTGCAGTAACATCTCCAGGAGCCCATTCGCCGGTGCACTGCGACGCGCACATAGCGCAATGACCTAGTATCGCTGATGAGCTTGTTTCGGTCGGGCGCTACCCGAGCGGAACTCGCCGAGATGGCAGCGCTATCGGGCACCGATGGCAGATGCGGCTGAAGGGAGGCCAGATGGGCTGGTTGCATGGCGTAGAGCGCAAGCTTGAGAGCGCGGTCAACACCGTTTTCGCGCGAGCCTTCCGCGGCGAAGTCGAGCCCATTGAGATCGCCACCCGACTGACCAAGGAGTTGGACGCGCAGGCCAAGCTCCTGAACCGCGACAAGCGACTCGTCCCGAACAACTTCACCGTCCACCTTTCTACGCACGACTACGACGAACTCGCACCGATGGCCAGGGCCATCAACGACGACATCGTCCCGGAATTGCGCCGCCACGCAGGCGAACGGCACTACGTCTTCAATGGTCCGATCCGCATCGACTACGAATGCGACGAATCCTTGACGGTCGGACGATTTCGCGTCAGTTCCGAGGCTGTCGCGACTGTCGCCGAAACCGGCGGCGCCGCCTCCACCACCGCCATCAAACGGGCTCCGCTGGTGCTCGAGGTCAATGGCGTACGTCATCCACTGCTGCCCCCCGGTTTCACCATCGGGCGCGGGAGCGAAGCCGATCTGCGCATCAATGATCCCGGCATCTCCCGCCAGCATGCTCGCATCATCGTCCAGCCCGTCGCTAACGGCGAGATTCTCGTGAGCATCGAGGACCTCGGATCGACCAATGGCGTGATCGTCAACGGTCAACGGGTTACCAATGTGGCCCTCGCCGACGGATCTCGCATCGAGATCGGTTCGACGCGGATGCTCGTCCATTCACCAGTGGGGTCCTGACCTTTGAGTACCGTTCTCGTAGCAGCCCTGAAGGTCGGGTTCCTCGTCCTGATGTGGGTCTTCATCCTTTTCGTCACGAACGTGATCCGTGTCGATCTCTTCGGACGCCGAGTCACCGCGGAGGAACTGGTGGCCGCCGACGAGCAGGCCTCTTCGCTGACGAAGAATTCACTCTCCACCGGATCGCGCGGCCGTCGGGCCCATGCCGAGTCGCCGCCCGCAGTCCCCACCAAAGTGGCCATTACGACCGGCAGGGGCGCGGGCACCAACGCCGCGTTACCCGGGATCGGCCAGGAGATCATCCTGGGCAGGGCATCGACCTGCGACCTCGACATCAACGACGACTACGCGTCCAGCAGGCATGCGAAAATCTGGCGTGACGACCAGGGCTTCGTGGTCGAAGACCTGCTGTCGACCAATGGCACCTATGTGAACGGCCAGCGCATCAGCCAACCCACGCGAATCGAGCGGGGCGACATCGTGCGCGTCGGCCGCTCCCAGATGCAACTGGACGGCTGAGATGGCGTTCTCGCTGCAGATCCGCGCACACTCCGAGATCGGGTTGGTGCGCAACAACAACCAGGACTCGGCGTACGTCTCGCCGCACCTGATCGTCGTTGCGGACGGCATGGGAGGTGCTGCCGCCGGTGATCTCGCCAGTTCGGTGGCCATCCGCGAATTGCAGCGGGTCGACGAGCAGAACCTTGCCGCGGACGCGTCCGGAGGCGAGCCGCTCGCGTCCGGCCAGATGCTGGAGGCGCTCAGCGGCGCTCTGGCCAAAGCCAACGACGCGCTCTCCGACCTCGTCGAATGGGATCGCTCATTCGAAGGCATGGGCACAACCGTCTGCGGGGCGATGTTCGACGGTGAGCACTACGGCATCTGCCACATCGGCGATTCTCGCGGCTATCTGCTACGCGATGGCGAACTGACCCGGCTCACCCACGACCATTCCTGGGTGCAGTCGTTGATCGACGAAGGCAAGATCACCCCTGAAGAGGCGGCCAAGCACCCGCATCGCTCGCTGCTGCTCAAGGTGCTCAACGGCCAGCCGGTACACACCCCGGATTTCACGCTGGTGGACGCCAAGCTCGGCGACCGGCTGCTCTTCTGCTCGGACGGCCTGTGCGGGATGGTCGACAACGACGAGATCATCCGCAAGCTGCTGTCGGCTGACAAGCCTCTCGAATCGATCGTCCGCTCGCTGACCCAGGCCGCCCACCAAGGCGGCGGTCTCGACAACATCACCCTGATCGTTGCCGATGTCGTCGAGCACGACGACGCTTTGCAGGCGGTGCCACCGCAGGTGCTCGGCGCCGCAGAGACGCTGAAGATCCCCGAGATCGACTTCTCCGAACCGATCCAGCTCTCCGAGTTCATCGAGAACACCACCCGGCTGCCGCGCGAACGTGTCCCGGCATCAGACGGAAAGGCGATCAGCGACGAGGCACTGCCCGACGGCGTCATCGATCCCGACCGTTTCGAAGCGATCCGTTACACCCCGCATATCGCCAGCCGGCGGCGCCGATGGATCGGCTGGGTGGTGACCATCCTGGTCATCCTGGCGGTGCTGGTGGCCGGCGTCTTCGGCGGTCGCGCCTACATCGAGTCTCAACACTTCATCGGCCCGGACGATGAGCATGTCGCGATCTATCAGGGCATCCCCGAACAGATCCTCGGCCATCCGCTGTCGACGCTGACCCAGAGCAGTGAGATCGTGGTGGCGGATCTGCCGCCCTACTATGCCTCGAAGGTACGCAACAAGGAGTTGCGCTACGCCTCCGAACACGCCGCCCAGACCCAGGTCGAGATGCTCGGCGAGATGGCCGAGCGCTGCAAGGCCGAGCGGGCCGCCAGCGTCCCTGCCGAATCCTCCACACCACAGACCCCCGGCGCCGACAGTCCTGCCACAGATTCCCCCGCTGAGACCCAATCGCCCACCGACTCCGGCTCCGCACCCGTGACACCGGACGGCACGGCTTCTGCGGTCGGTTCCGGCACGCCCGGCTCGTCGGCTTCGACCAGCCGTCCCGATCTCGAGGCATGTGGATGATGTCTACGCCCAACAGCCAGCCGGTGGTCGTCTACCGTCAGCGCCGCAACGCGGAGCTGGCACTCTGCCTGCTCGCCGCGGCCTTCGGTATCGGGGGCTACCTGATCACTCATCTCAACCGAGAGGGTGCGCTGCCCGCCAACTGGATAGCCGTCTCGGTGATCTGGCTGGCGATCTGCATCGGCGCTCACCTGGCCGTACGGTTCAAGCTGCCCTACGCCGACCCGGTCATCCTGCCCTGCGTGCTGGCTCTCAATGGGCTCGGACTGGCCATGATCCACCGGCTTGATCTGAGCTTCGATCCCTCTCCCAATGCGGCGACCATGCAACTGATCTGGACGGTGATCGGCGTGCTGCTGTTCGCTGCCGTGCTGATCTGGCTGCGCGATTACCGCGTGCTGCGGGGCTTCAGCTACATCCTGTTCATCGTCGGCATGATCCTCCTGCTGTTGCCGCTGCTGCCGTTCCTGGCTTCGCCGAACAACGCCGCCAACGGCTCGCAGATCTGGATCCAGGTCGCCGGTTACTCTTTCCAGCCGGCCGAGATCGCCAAGATCGTGCTGACGCTGGCGTTCGCGTCCTATCTGACAGAAAACCGCGACCTGCTGCAGCTGGCCGGACGCCGAGTGTTCGGATTCCAAATGCCCCGGATGCGCGACCTCATTCCGGTGGGTGTGATGTGGGCCGCCGCCGTCGTCGTGTTGATCTTCCAGAACGATCTCGGCACCTCGCTGCTCTTCTTCGGACTGTTCGTCATGATGCTCTATGTGGCCACCAGCCAGATCCGCTGGGTGGTCATCGGAGTAAGCGCATTCGCAGTCGCCGCCTACGTGATCGGGCAGCTCGCACCGCACGTGGCGACCCGCGTGTCGAGCTGGCTGGATCCGTTCAGCAACTACGAAGCCAACTACCAGGTCATCACGGCCCAGTTCGGCATGGCCTGGGGAGGTCTGTTCGGACGAGGCTGGGGGCAGGGCCGTCCCGGCCTGACCCCGGTGGCCAGCTCCGACTTCATCTCTGCGGCGATCTACGAAGAACTCGGTCTGGTCGCACTGGTCGCAGTCATCCTGATCTACCTGCTGATGGTGGCCCGTGGTCTGCGGGCCGCGTTGACCTCGACCGACATCTTCGGCAAGCTGCTGGCGTCCGGATTCAGTTTCGTCTTCGCGCTGCAGGTCTTCGCCATCATCGGCGGCGTCACCCGGCTGCTGCCGCTGACCGGATTGACCACACCATTCATGAGCCAGGGCGGTAGCTCGCTGGTGGCCAACTGGTTGATAGTGGCGATCCTGCTACTGATCAGTCACCAAGCCCGCAGACCGCAGGTGCCGACCGCACCGGCCGTGGTCGTCGACCTCGCCGATGACGAGACATCCCTGATCAACCTGAACGAGGGCGCTGCCTGATGAACAAGTCGATTCGTGGAGTCGCGATCTTCGTCGGTGTGATGTTTCTCGCACTGCTGGTGAACGCGACCGCCGGCTACTGGATACGCACCGACGATCTGGTCAACGATCCGCGCAACACCCGGGTGCGCGACGAAGAGTTCGGCGGGCCGCGCGGGCCGATCCTGGCCGCGAATACGCCGATCGTGCAGAGCGTGGAGACCGGATCGACTCCCTACGCGTATCAACGCGAGTACCTGGACGGGCCGCTCTACGCCCCGGTCACCGGCTATTACTCCTACATCTATGGACGCTCGGGACTGGAACAGCAGTTCAACGCGGAGTTGACCGGCACCGCCGATTCGCAGTTCACTCAGCGAGTGGTGGATACCTTGGCCGGCCGTAGCCCGGTGGGTGGGCAGCTGCTGACCACGATTCAACCGAAGGTACAGCAGGCGGCCTGGGATGCGCTGGGCGGCCAGGAGGGCGGGGCCATCGCCATCGACTACGAGACCGGCGCGATCCTGGCGTGGGTGTCGACTCCCAGCTTCGACGTATCCCAGCTTGCCGGTCTCGACTTTCCGGCCACTCAGACCGCCTGGGAGGGATTCACCGCCGATGGCTCGACGGTGATGAACGACCGCGCCACCCAGGAGATCAACGCACCCGGGTCGACCTTCAAACTGGTGGTCGCTGCGGCCGCACTGGCGAACGGTTATACCCCCGACTCGGTGATCGACACCCCATCGGCGTTGCCGCTGCCCCAGTCGACCCACGAGCTGACCAACCTCGCAGCCTGTGGCAACACCACCAAGACCCTCGACCAGGCCCTGACCCTGTCGTGCAACACCTCGTTCGCGAACGTGGGGATGGCATTGGGCCAAGACACCATCGCAGCCCAGGCGGAGGCCTTCGGATTCGGATCGTCGCTGGGCGATGGCTTCAGCTCGGCGGCCAGCGTCTTCCCGACCGGTATGAGCGACGCGGAGCTGGCGATGGCGTCCATCGGGCAGTTCGACGTGGCCACCACCCCGCTGCAGATGGCGATGGTCGCCGGCGCGATCGCCAATGGCGGCACGGTGATGGAGCCCTACATCGTCCAAGAGATCCGCGGATCGAACGAGTCGGTGGTGAACAGCCACGACCCGACGGTGCTCAACCAGGCCATGACGCAGGCGAATGCGGCGACTCTGGCCGAGATGATGACCCATGTCGTCGAATCCGGCACCGGCACCGGCGCGCAGATCAGCGGCATGACCGTGGGCGGGAAGACCGGTACGGCCGAGACAAGCGTCGGCGGCGGCGACCACTCGTGGTTCGCCGGCTACATCGCCGAGAAGCATGTGGCGGTCGCGGTCTACCTCGCCAACGAGGCCAGCACGACGGCGACCCCGATCGCACGCGCGATGATGGACGCCGCGTCATGAGGATCGTGCCAGCCTTGAATACATCCGGGCGAAGCCGGAAAGGACTGACCGATGAGCGATGAGCCAATGGTCCTCGGAGGTCGCTATGAGCTCGACACGATCATCGGACGCGGTGGCATGGCCGAGGTCTGGCGAGCCCGCGATCTGCGACTCGATCGTCCGGTCGCGATCAAGCGGCTGCGAGTCGACCTCGCCACCGACAGCACCTTCCAGATGCGCTTTCAACGGGAGGCCCAGGCCGCTGCCGGCCTGAATCACCCCAACATCGTCAGCGTCTATGACACCGGCGAGAAGACCGACCCTGCGACCGGGATCTCGGTCCCCTACATCGTGATGGAGCTCGTCGAAGGCCACACGCTGCGCGACTTGCTGCGGCAGGGACGCCCGATCGAGCCGCAGCGCGCCTTCGAGTACGAGATCGGCGTGCTCGATGCGCTTGGCTATTCTCACAAGCACTCCATCGTGCACCGTGACATCAAGCCCGCAAATGTGATGCTGACCAACAGCGGCCAGATCAAGGTGATGGACTTCGGTATCGCCCGCGCGGTCTCGGATACCTCGGCCACCATGACCCAGACCGCGGCCGTGATCGGCACCGCACAGTACCTGTCGCCCGAGCAGGCCCGCGGCGAGCAGGTGGACGCGCGTTCCGATATCTACTCGGCCGGCTGTCTGCTCTACGAACTGCTGACCGGACGCCCGCCCTTCCTCGGCGATTCCCCGGTGAGCGTGGCCTATCAGCATGTCCGCGAGATGCCAATCCCGCCGAGCCAGCTCGACCCCGACATCACCCCCGAGATGGACGCCATCACCATGAAGGCGCTCGCTAAACGAACCGATGACCGTTACCAGAGCGCCAAAGAGATGCGCGACGACTGCTGGCGGCTGCTCAACGGCCAACCGGTGACCGCGCAGATCCCCGCCATCGCGGTCAGCGAGACCCGGGGCGCGATGCCGACCCGGGCCCTGCCGGCTGAACTGGACCCACAGTTCGATCCTTCGGACGAGGCGGCCATCAATACCTCCGAGTCAGAGCTGGTCGCGCCGGAGGGTTCCGAGAGCGAGAGACCCAAGCGGCGGATCTCGCCGGCCACCGGTGTGCTGATCGGGCTCCTGGTGCTGCTGCTGGGCGTGCTCGGCGTCTTTGCCTGGAGGCTGAGCAACGCGAACGACAACAACGTTCAGGTTCCATCGGTGATCGGTGTCATGGAGGATGTCGCCGTCGACCAATTGGAAGCCGTGCAACTCACCCCGAAGATCGAACGAGAATCCGGGCCGGCCGAAGGCAAGGGCACGGTGATCAGACAGGATCCGGTCGGCGGCCAGACCGTCCTGGTGAGCAGCACGGTGACCATCACCATCAACGACGGTCCTCCGGTCTCATCGATCCCGGCAGGCATCGTGGGTAAGTCTCAAGACGAAGCGATCGCCCTCCTCAAACAGGCAGGATTCACCAACGTGGAGCCGCTGCCTGCACCGTCCAACCTTGACACGGTCGGTGCGAAGAAGAACCAGGTGGTGGGGATCTCGCCGGACGAGGGCGGCTCGGTGCCGACCGACCAGAAGATCACGCTCTATGTCGCCAGCGGACGCTCGCCACTGCCCGATGCGATCATCGGCATGCAGGACGCCGAGGCCCGCGCGCTGTTGGAACAGTACGGCTACACGAATGTGTCCAGTGACTACCTGGAGCCCGGCGACTCGGACGAGAAGGTCAGCTATGTGCGTGGCCAGGTCGTCTACTCGGAGCCGGCGACCGGCACGGCGGTCGATTCGACTACCCGGATCGTGCTCTGGCTGGCGTCGGGCGAGTCCGTGATGCCCAACCTCACCGGCCTGTCGCAGGCGGACGCCGAAGCGCAACTCGAGAAGCTCGGCTTCACCAATGTCACCTTCACCCACGCCGATGAGCACGACAACTGGGTGGTGACCGCGCAATCCGTCCCGGCGAACACGGCGCGCGAGCGATCGGTTGAGATCACCGTCACCTTGGGTGCTGCGGCGGCGTCCCCCAGCACTAGTTCGTCGTCGAAGTCGCCGTCCAGTTCGTCGACCGACGGCTAACGGGACCCTAGACCGGCGGCCATCAGGGGTGTCAGGCCCGCAGCCCGAGCCGGGGCGTCCAGATCGCCGCAGCGGGCGAGCCAGTTCGCGAGCATCTGGTATCCGCCTTGGGTCAGCACCGATTCCGGGTGGAACTGCACGGCCTCGATCGCAAGCTCGCGGTGCCGCACCGCCATGATCACCCCGGTGTCGGTCCGAGCGCTCACCTCCAGCGACGATGGCAGGGTCTGCGGATCGATCGCCAGCGAGTGATAGCGTGTCGCGGTCAGCGGATTCGGCAGGCCCGCGAAGACTCCGCGTCCATCGTGGTGAACCGATGAGGTCTTGCCGTGCAGGAGTTCTGGTGCCCGGCCGACCACGGCGCCTTCGGCCACTCCGATCGCCTGCAGGCCCAGACAGATCCCGAAGATCGGTAGCTTGCCGCCCTGGTCGCGCACCACGTCGATGCAGACGCCGGCCTCCTCGGGAGTGCCCGGGCCCGGCGACAGCAGAATGCCGTCGTAGCCGGACGCCCAGTCTTGTGATGCGAACCGCGGATCGTCATTGCGCCAGACCTCGACCTCGGCACCGATGTGGGCCAGATAGTTGACCACGTTATAAACAAACGAGTCGTAGTTGTCGATGACGAGAATGCGTGCCATGTGCACCATTGTCCCCCATCGCCCCGGCACGTCCGGCGCGCGCCCAAGCCCACCGGGTCCCCCGGGTTGCCCGAGTTCACAACCCGATCGTCAGCGTTGCGCCTGGGCCTGATGCAGCACTGGAGCCGCAGCTGCCGGCATCGTGACCTCGTCGATGCGCTGCTGCTGATAGCCGAGCTGATAGGCCTGCGCGTACTGCCGGTAGATCTGTACCGCCTTGTCGGCGGCCAGACCCGACTCGAGCTCGTCGGGGTCGCCGATCGCCGTGATCACATAGGGCGGCGCGTAGGGCACCCCGTGCAGCACCACCGTGTTGCCCACGCATTTGACCGCGGTCAATGCGGTCACGCGCTGGTTCTGGATGGTCATCGCCTCCGCACCTCCCGCGAAGAGCGCGTTCACGACTCGCTGGATGTCTTGTTCGTGGACGACGAGCAGATCGCCGTCGACGCCGGGCGGTGTGAAATCGACCGGAGCATCGGTGAGGGTCACCCGCACTGCAGGGCCTTTGACCGCAGCGAGTCCGATGATCTGATTCACCTCCTGCTGGTCGGGGTCCGCGCTTGGCACCGGCGCTCCCTGAGCGGCAGCCAATTCGTCGTTCTGCGCTCGTAGTTCTGCCGCCCTGGCAGTGAGTTCGGCGTTTCGCCGTTCGGCCTGAGCCACGAGCTCGGCGAGATCGCTGGTTCGGTCGGGCCGCAGATCGCTGCCTTGAGCTGTCATCGCGCTCGCCCCGATCATCACTCCGGCGAGCAGACCGACGGTCAGCTTCAGCAGCCCGCCGCGCGCCCTGGTAATCGGCGATGGCCTGACAGCCGCATCGACATCGGCGGCAGCATCGGCGGGCCCGTCCGGGGCGGCGCGCGCAGGGGTATCTTCCGCTGTCCGCGCGGGACCCTTCTCGGCTGCCGCCATGCGCCCAGCCTACCGGCGCCGGGAAGGCTCGATTGGGGCGAACGGCCATCACCGGTCATACTTGAACGGTGGCGATTTCGCCACTCGACCATGAATTACGTGCGAAGCACGCCGGCTGAGGAGCAAACGCAGTGCCCGAATCGAAGGTCCGCAAACAGGCTGCCGAGAAGAAGGTGGCCAAGACGAAGGTCGAGACCGAGAAGCAGCGCTCCCAGAAGAAGACGAAGAAGACCCGGATGACTGCCGGAACGCGAGACTGGGTGCCGTGGGTGTTCATCCCGGTCGGCCTACTCGGTGTGTTGTGGTTGCTCGTCTTCTACATCGCCGGCAACCGGGTGCCCGGGATGCAGGATCTTCAGAACTGGAACTACCTGATCGGCATCGGCCTGATCGCCACATCGTTCGGCATCGCCACTTTGTGGAAGTAGCCTCCCCCTCTACCCCTCACCCGCGCATTGTGTAGACGCGGGGCCCAAGATGGGCTCTGGAACTACACGATCCGGGAAGGGTCACCATCAGCCAGCCCCTTGCGGGCCCGCTCGATGTCTTCGGCGTACTCGTCCACGACGATCGCGTCGTCGCCGGTCTGCCCCAGCCGGTAGGTGGCGCGGCCCAGCATGTGCGCCGAGATGGGCGCCACGAAGAACTGCATCATCACCACGAGCACCAAGGTGGCCGCCAGATGCGGCTTCTGTATCACCAGTGCCAGGCCGGCGCACATCAGGCCAAGGCCGAGCACCTGCGGTTTGGTGGACGCGTGCATCCGCGAGAACAGCGACCCGAGCCGCAGCATCCCGAGCGCCGTGATGAACGTCAGCAACACCCCGGCGGCGATCAACGTCACCCCGATAACCTGCAACCAGACGGTCATCGCACCTCCTCCTGCACGTCGAGCCCACCGACCATCGAGGCATCCGTGTCGTCGGCGTCGTGCTGCTCGTCCGCGTCCGGATGCACCGGTTCGTCGTCATCGGCCAACTCGGGCTCGGACGACCGCGCGACCTCTTCGGCCGACAGCAGACGCCGCTCACCGATCGACTCGGCCCGCGAGAAGCGGGCGATCGTGGTCGACCCGATGAAGCCGACCGAGGTGAGTACCACCAGCAACGGCAGCAGATCGACGCGCCCGGTCATCGCCATGATGACCACCACGATGCCGACCGATGACGCAGTGATCACGTCGAGAGCGACCGCCCGGTCGAGGTTGCTCGGGCCGCGTTCAAGCCGGATCAGTACCATCCCCATGCTGATCACCAGCGCTGCGAAGCAGATCCACAAGATGAGCGTCATGGCTTCACCTCGCCCTGACCGAGGCCCCCGACAGCGCTGTCCGCAGCGTCCCTGGACTCCCGGAACTGCGCGAACTCGGCTTCGCTGAGACGTCCGGCCTTCATCGAGCCGCCCGGACGATAGCCGGCGATCATCAGTTCCTCGTCAGTGGCCAGCGCCCGCAGGATCCGTTCTTCCTGGTCCAGGACCCGGTCGTGCGCCTCGTCCAATGCCTCGGGGTCTTCGACGTCGAAGACGTGAATGTAGAGGGTGCCCGTCATCCGGTGCGCGTCGATGACGATGGAGCCCGGCACCAATGCGGTGAATCCCGCGGTCGCGGCCAGGAAGCCATCCGAATGCGCACGGGTTTGGACGCGGATGATCGCCTCGCGGGGTTTGCGGCCGGTGATGATCACCCAGGAGATCTGGGCGGCCGCCACGACGATGTCCTTGGTGAATACCACCACCAGCCTCAGCAGAGCGATCGGACGCACGGTCAACCGGCGCCGCGGGCCGCGTGGCACCGGAGCAAGCAGCAGGATCATGATCGCCAGCACCAGCCCGGCCGTCACATTCCCCCAGCTCAGATCGCCCCAGAGCAGCACCCACATCAGCGTCAGCAGCGCGACGCTGACCGGCGACACCCGTTTGCGCCAGGTGGCGATGAGTCGCACGGCGAGTCCTTCCTGGGTGGTCATCGTTCACCCTCGTTCGCGGAGCCGATTCCGCCAGGAGCGCCGGGCGACGATGGTGTCGGCAGCGTCGGGGTCGCCCCGGACTCGGAGTCGTGGCCGTTCTGGTCGTCCGACTGCCCGGTGCCCCGCTCGGCCTCGGGCAGCACGGCGCTGATATACGGCTCCTGCTCGCGCAGTTCGGTGGCCGCACCGTACCCGTAACGGTAGATCGGTCCGGCCAGCACCGCCAGCAACACCGAAGCAGCGACCAGCAGCACGGTCGCGAAGGTCATCGTCCAGGGCACTGCAGGGCGCTCGCTGACCGGCTCGGTGCTGGGCTGCCAGAAGGCCATGTTCCAGGCGCGCAGCAGAGCGTAGAGGGTGAGCAAGGAGGTGACCAGGCCACCGGCTATCAGCGTCCAATCGAGTGGGCTGCCCACCCGCGCGGAAGCCTCGATCATGCCGACCTTGCCGAGGAAGCCGGACATCGGCGGCACGCCGGCGAGGTTCAGCGCGGGAATCAGGTAGACGATCGCCAGGAACGGCCAGATCTTCAGCAGCGAGCCCAGCTTGGTCAGCGACGTGCTACCGCCGACGCGTTCCATCAGCCCGGAGACCAAGAAGAGCGCAGTCTGGACGATGATGTGATGCGCGGTGTAGAAGACCGCGGCCGCAAGCCCGTCGATGGTGCCGATGCCCACGCCCCAGAGCATGAATCCGATGTGCGAGACCAGCGTGAACGAAAGCAGCCGTTTGATGTCGTCCTGGGCGACAGCGCCGAGGATGCCGATCACCATGGTGGCCAGCGCGACGATCATCAGCGCCTTGTTGAGCCCGGGATCCGCGAAGATCGTGCTCTGAGTACGGATGATGGCGTACACCCCGACCTTGGTCAGCAGGCCGGCGAAGACCGCGGTGACCGGCGCCGGAGCCGTCGGATAGGAGTCCGGCAGCCAGGCCGAGAGCGGGAAGACAGCGGCCTTCACACCGAAGGCGACCAGCAGCATGACCTCGATGAGCTGCGCGGTGGCCGGGTCGATGGAGTTCATTCGAAGCGCGATCTGGGCCATGTTGACCGTGCCGACCGCCGCGTAGACCATCGCCAGCGCGATCAGGAAGATCGCCGAGCTGACCACCGAGACCACGACGTAGACGGTTCCGGAGCGGATCCGTTCGCGGCTGCCACCCAGCGTGATCAGCACGAAGCTGGCCACCAGCAGGATCTCGAAGCCGACATAGAGGTTGAACAGGTCTCCGGTCAGGAAGGCATTCGAGACACCCGCCGACAAGATCAGGAAGGTCGGCTGAAAGACCGCCACCGGCAGCCGGCTGCCCTCCGCCGGGTCCTGGGTGAACGAGTAGACCAGCACGCAGAGCGTCACGAAGACCGAGACCACCAGCATCAACGCGCTCAACCGATCGGCCACCAGGGTGACCCCCACCGGAGCCGACCAACCGCCGACGTCGAGGGTGATCGGCCCGCTGACCGACAGATAGCCGATGAAGACTGCGTCCATCTGGACGATCAGCAACGCGATCAGCGAAACGATCCGCTGCGCGGTGTGATGGCGTGCCAGCAGCAGGGTCAGCGCGGCCGCGACGAACGGGACCAGCACGGGGATACCGAGCACCCAGGACCAGTCGGCAGGGTTCATGAGGATGCGCCCCCGTCGGGTCGCGCGCCGGGGCGCTTCGTGATCTTCCTCGACCGCGCGCTGCTCGGAGCCTTGACCGCGGGCAGATCCTCGGTCTCGTCGAAGACGCTGGCGGCCTGCTCGTCCAGGCTGGCACCCGAATCGTCGGTGACCCGCTCGGCCACGGTGTCGCGGGCTGCGCCCAGCGCGATCCGGCGGTCCTCCCGGTCGTCCTGCACCTCGTCATTGCCGTTGAGCTGCCAGCTGCGGTATGCCATCGCCAGCATGAACGCGGTCAGCGCGAGTCCGATGACGATCGCGGTCAGCACCATCGCCTGGGGCAACGGGTCGGCCATCTCCCAGACCTCGGACTGCCCGATGATGGGCGGCGCGCCTGCCCGGCCGCCGGCCATCAGCAGCAAGACGTTCACGCCGTAGGTGATCAGGCTGACGCCGATCACGATACGGCTCAGCGAGCGTTCGAGGACGAGCACCACTCCGGCGCCGACGAGCACGCCGACCAGGATGAGCAGGGCCAGCGAGGGAGCCATATCGATCACCGCGGCACCTCGCCTTCCGGGGTTACGCCACGGTCAGTGGTCAGGGAGCCACCCGCCGATTTACCGGCGGCGGCCTTCTCCGCTGCGGCGCGCAGGTCTTCGCCGACCTCGATCTCTTCGTTGACCTCGCGGTCGGCATCGTCGTGCCCGATCTCCGGCGCCAGGCTGCCCTCCGCCTCGGCCTGCCGGTCGATCTCGCTGCCGAGCGAGCTCAAGATGTCCAGCACCAGGCCGACGACGATCAGGTAGACGCCGACATCGAAGAAGAGCGCCGTGGCCAGATGCACCTCATTGAAGATCGGCATGGTGAAGTCAAAGACGGTGGTCTGCAGGATGGTGCCGCCGAAGAGCACCGGTACCAGCGCTGCGGTGGTGGCCAGTGCCATGCCGATGCCCAGCATCGCACCTGGCCGCACCCGCATCGCGAGGGCAAGTTCATAACGTCCGCCGGCCAGGTAGCGGATGACCAGCGCGATGCCGGCCAGCACACCTCCGGCGAAACCACCACCGGGATTGTTGTGGCCGGCGAAGAGCAGGTAAAGCGAGAAGAGCACCAGCGGATGGAAGACCAGCCGGGCGCCGATCTCGAAGATCAACGAGCGGCGGACCGGAGCGAGCGTGGCCGCGCCGGACAGCCAGGTGCGGCCACGGTGCACCGACGCCGGCTGATGCGGATCCGGCGGTTGAGTGAACCTCGACACCATCAGCTCTGCTTCGGCGGCGCGCGAGGTGCTGCGTCCCCACACCTGCGGCGATCTGACCGCTGACTTCAAGACCTCGCGCAGTTCTGCCGGACGGGCACGCTCGCGGATGAAGATCAAGGACGCCACACCGGTCGCCGCCGCGAGCAGCACCGATATCTCGCCCATGGTGTCCCAGGCACGAGTGTCAACCAGGGTCACGTTGACGATATTGCGTCCGTAGCCGAAGGTATAGACCTCTTCGGGGTAATGCACCGTGACCGGCGGATCGACGCGCGCCGAGACCGCGATCCAGCCGAGCAACGCGACGGCAGCGCCGACGATCACTCCGGTGATGATCCGCCTGGCGTGGTCGGAGCCGAACGGCCGGTTGGAGAAATAGGGTGGCAGGCGGCGCAACACGAGCACCATCACCACCAAGGTGACGGTCTCGACCAGCGCCTGGGTGAGCGCCAGATCGGGAGCACCCTGCAGGGCGAAGAGCAGCGCTGTCGCATAGCCGATGAACGCGGTCAGCATCACGGCTTTCATCCGGCGACGCGAGCGGACGACCAGTATCGCCGCCACGCAAGCCAGCACGACGATGCCGCCCTGCACCGGGGTGTCCCACAACCTGGGCGCGACCATTGCGGGCACGTCCCCGACGATCACCAGCAGCGCGCCGGCACCCACCATCGTCAGCAGGATGACCGTGAGGTAGTTGGGCAGCGAGCCGGTCTGGATCAACGCCGTGATATCGGCGGAGCCGTTGTTGAGCCCGGAGGTGATCTTCCGGTAAATCTTGTCGGCGGCCGGGACGCTGACCTGCGCTTGCAGCCTGGCGACCCGAGCACGGAGGACGAAGAGCACGATGCCGCCGCCGATCACCAGGACGGTCGCCGCGAACGGTAAACCGAAACCGCCCCACAAGGTGAGATGCCCGTCATGACCGGGTACGGTCTGCGCGAAGGGGGCGAGCATCCGGTCCATCGGGCCGGGCATCGCACCGGCGATCAGGCCGGCCAGGGCGAGGATCCCGACGGGCAGGCCGAGCCGGGGATCCAGGCGATGCGGGGAGGCAGGATCGACGCCGGGCTTGGTGGCGAAGGCGCCCCACCAGAACCTCAGGGTGTAACCGACTGTGAAAATCGAACCGATGACGATGACCGCGAAGACCAGCCACTGTGACTCGTGGACGAATGCCTCGAGGGCCGCCTCCTTCGCTACATATCCGAGCAGCGGTGGCAGGCCTGCCATGGATGCCGCCGCCAGCGTCGCAGCGGTGGTGAAGGCGGGCATCGCTCGTCCGACGCCGGACAGCTCACGCAGATCGCGAGTGCCGAACTCATGATCGATCGCGCCGACGACGAGGAAGAGCGACGCCTTGAACATCGCGTGCGCGCAGAGCATCGCGAGCCCCGCCAGCGCGACGGCGCGCTCGCCATAGCCGACGAGCACCATGATCAGGCCGAGCTGCGAGACGGTACCGAAGGCGAGCAGCAGTTTGAGGTCGTGCTGGCGCAGCGCGCGATAGCCTCCGATGATCATGGTCGCCAGCCCCACGACCACGATGATCGGACGCCAGACCCCGATGGCGGCAAAGCCGGGCGCGAGCCGTGCGACCAGGTAGATGCCGGCCTTGACCATCGCTGCCGCGTGCAGGTAGCCGCTGACCGGCGTGGGGGCGGCCATCGCTGCGGGTAGCCAGAAGTGGAAGGGTATCTGGGCCGACTTGGTGAGAGCGCCGAGCAGAATCAGCACCACCGCGGTCGGCACCAGCGCCGTCGGGGCGCCCTGCCCCAGACTCCCATCGGCGGCCGCCCGGACGAGATCGGAGAGCGAGAACGAGCCGCCGGGGACCACGCCGAGCATGATCAGCCCGGCGAGCATCGCCAGCCCGCCGAAGGCGGTGACGGTGATGGCCTGCATCGCCGCCACCCGGGAGGGCTGCCGGTCGTGGTAGTGGCCGATGAGCAGGAAACTGAAGACGGTCGTGAGCTCCCAGAAGAGGTAGACGATCAGCGTGTTATCGGAGGTGACAAGCCCGAACATCGCGCCCGCGAAGGCGACGAAGACGCCGCCGAAGCGTCCCAGGTGGCCCGCGTTGCGGCCGAAGTAGCCCCAGCAGTAGATCAGGATGAGCATCCCGACGCCGCTGACGATCAGGGTCATCAGCCAGCTCAGCACGTCGAACCGGAAGGCCAGTTCGAGGCCGAGTTCTGGCACCCAGCCGACGGACTGGGTCGGGAACGCTCCCTCGAAGACCGCGCTGGTCTGCGCGAGCGCCCAGATCAGCGTGCTCGCAGGCACCAGCGCCAGCATCCCGAAGGCTTTGCGTCCGAAGGCGGAGAACGACGCGGGGGCAAGCATGGCTGCCACTGCGTAGACGCAGAGCAGCTGTATCAAGAGGCCCTCCGAGACAGGTCAGAGTCGTGGGATTCCCTTAGAGGCTAGCAGGACGCCCAACCCCCGCGGACGACCCGAGCGGGGTCTTCGCACGCCTGTAACGCAGGGGGCCCGGGCGGATCGAGGCCCGGTCTCAGCCTTGCGGACGAAGCAGCGGAAACAGAATAGTCTCCCGGATGCCCGCATCGGTGAAGAGCATGATCAGACGATCGATTCCCATGCCCATGCCGCCCATCGGGGGGGCACCCTGCTCCAGCGCGGCGAGGAAGTCCTCGTCCAGCTGCATCGCCTCGGGGTCGCCGGCGGCTGCTGCCAGCGACTGCGAGGTGAGGATCTCGCGCTGGACGATCGGGTCGATCAACTCGTTGAAGCCGGTTGCCCGCTCCACGCCGCCGATGATCAGGTCCCACGCCTCGATCAGGCCCGGCTTGCTGCGATGCCTGCGGGCCAGCGGCTGCGCGACTTCGGGGAAATCGCAGACGAACGTCGGGTTGATCAGGTCGGGTTCGACCAGGTGCTCGTAGAGCTCCATGACGAGTTTTCCGTTGCCCCAGGCCGGATCACATTCGATCTCGCGAGCGTCGAAGAACGTGTGCAGCCGCGAAACCGGGGTCTCGACGTCCACTTGCTCGCCGACCGCTTCGCTGACCGAGTCGTAGATCGGCAGCCACTGCCACTCGGCGTCCAGGTCGATCACCTTGCCGTCGGCACGCTCGATCTGGTGAATGCCCGCGATATCGGCGGCGTTCATGATCATCGTCTTGGTGAGTTCGGCGATTGTCTTGTCGTCGCCCCACGACTGGTAGGCCTCCAGCATGGTGAATTCGGCCGAGTGGGTCGAGTCGATGCCCTCGTTGCGGAAGATGCGTCCGATCTCGTAGACCGAATCCGCGCCGCCGACCATCGCCCGCTTGAGGTAGAGCTCGAGCGCGATGCGCAGCGTCATGTCGATGTCGAAGGCGTTGAGGTGAGTTGTGAACGGACGAGCCGCCGCGCCGCCGTGCACCAATTGCAAGGTGGGGGTCTCGATCTCAAGGAAGCCGGCGGAATCGAGGGTCTCGCGCAGGCTGCGGGTGATCGCCGAACGCAGCCGCACGATGTCGCGGGCCTCCGGACGCGCGATCAGGTCGGCGTAGCGCTGCCGCACCCGCGATTCCTCGGATAGCTCCTTGTGCAATGCAGGTAGCGGGCGAAGCGCCTTGCTGGCGATCTTCCATTGCGTGGCCATCACCGACAGTTCACCGCGACGCGAGGAGATCACGCGTCCGCGCACCCAGACGAAGTCGCCCAGGTCGACGTCGCCCTTCCACGCGGCCAGCGCCTGCTCGCCGACCTCGGCCAGCGAGATCATCACCTGCAACCGCTCACCGCTGGAGGCCTGGTTGAAACCGTCTTGCAGGGTGGCGAAGCACAGCTTTCCCGTGTTGCGCAGGAAGACCACGCGTCCGCCGATCTCGACGATCTCCTGGGTCTCCTGGCCGGCCTGCAGATCGGGCCAGCCGGCGCGCACCTGGGCCAGCGTATGGGTGCGGCTCATGTCGACGGGGTACGGCTCGCGTTCGGTGCCGATCAGGCGCGCGCGCTTCTCGCGGCGCACCTGCTGTTGTTCGGAGATCTCGGCGAGATCCGCGGCTGTGCTGGTTTCGGCTGGCTGGTCAGTCACCCGGGCATTCTAGCCGGGACGACCTGGCCCCGGTCGGCTCTGGTGGCTGCGGTGAACATCATGAGCCAGATCAGGCGATAGGACCCTCCAGACCCCTGGCGATGATCAGCGCAGCGTTCTCGTCCAGGCCGGCCAGCTTCGCATCCGCCGGCAGATCTGCCGGACGCAGCGCGATCTTGAGTCCAAAGCTGACGTCCCCAGCCGCCTGGATCGCGGCGGCTACCTCGGCCGCGCCAAGCAACGAGCTGTCGGGGGCCACCGCGGTACCGGCCAGCGGCACATGCTGATCGGCCCAGGCATCGCCCCAGGCACTGGGGACGTCGGTGCAGCTGGAGAAGCCGACGTGACGCAGCCAGCCGGAAACCGCTGCCGTCTTGATCTGCTCCAATGGGGTGTCGGCGCTGCGGCCTTCGATGGCGCTGCGCGCCCAGTTGATCACCAGGCCCCAGCCGATCTGCGGCGCAGCGGCCGAGACCTGCTCCAGTACGGCAATCTCGTCATCAAGGCTGAGGTAGCCCTTCTGCGGAGCCTGGCCTTCGACGTGGGCGTCACAGTGCTCCACCCAGAGCTGGACGCCGCCCCAGTCGAGCCCGGCGAGTTCGATCAACGACTCGGCGAACGTGCTCGCGTCCGCTTTGCCGGTGGGAGCCGAATGCAGTTGCACGGCCTTGATCTGGTGTCCGTCGACGACCAGCTTGGCCACCGCCGCGGCCTCACCACGCGCCCATTCCAGAGCGCGCTGGCGTCCGGGCTCATCGGGCGACGCCAGACCGAAATCGGGGTCCTTGGCGTTGTGACCGGTGGTACCGGGAACGCCGCTGACGATAGCGGGCAGATCGGCCGGCGCGCCGTCGGGCCACGCCAACTTGTCCGCGTAACCCAGTTCCAGTCCACCCAGCCAATCGCGCAGCGCCAGCTCGCGCACGAACTCGCGGCGGGTCTGGTCGTCGGCGGGCCACGTATTGTAGGCGGACGAGAACAGTTTCATGTCAGACTCCCTCGGTCTTCGTTGGCTCCAGTTTGGGTCCGGTCGGTGGGCACAAGTCTGGCACGAACGATCCGGCCCCCAGGAACAGCTGCCAACAGTTGCAGCGGCCACCGAAATGCCGGCAGCCTCTGCGACGATCGATAGCTGCTGTGACCACTGGGCCGCCACGACCGTGACCTCACCGGTGGCCATGGCTATCGATAGCTGCTACGACCACCGGGTCATTTGTGAGTGAGCGCTCACTCAGCTACAGTTATCCGCCGTGGGTAGAGCGCAAGCCATGTCGCCGGACGAGCGTCGCCAGGCCATCATCGAAGCCACCAGACCCTTGCTGGTCTCCGGTGGCGGCCAGTTCACCATCAAGGAGGTCGCGGAAGCCGCAGGCATCGCCGAAGGCACCATCTTCCGTGTCTTCGCGTCCAAACAGGAGATCATCAACGCGGTCGTCGCAGACGTACTCGACACCGGATCGTTGTGCCGCCGGATCGCGGCGCTGCCGGACCAGCCCGACTTCACGATCCATCTGGCGGCCCTGATCGCCATCCTGACCGAAGATGTGGACGCGACCCACGCCGCGTTCACCGCTGCCCGGCTCGGCGGCTGCGACCCGGTGGTCCCGCCACCACCACATCAGAAAAGCAGCGCGCGGCCGGATGGCCACGGCGGCATGCCCCACGCGGAGCATCACCGGCGTGGCAAGAACGGCTTCCAGGAGCGCAACAGCAAGGTGCGCGAAGCCATCATCGCATCGCTTCAGCCGTGGGCATCCCGGCTTCGGCTGCCTGTCGAACAGGCGGCCTTCCTGATTCAGAGCACCGCCTTCAGCGCCCTCCACTTCGTCTTCGACGACCGGTTCCTGTCTGACCCAGCATTGCTGGCCGACACTCTCACCTACGGCATCTACAGCGGTCATCCCGATGGGCCCACTCAGGCGCAGCAGGTCACCCATCGCCGCAATCTCTCTAAGGACTGACATGCTTTTCAAGCTCATCGGCCGGTATATCCGGCCCTATCGCCGCGAACTCATCGCCGTGCTGATATTGCAGCTGATCTCGGCTGTGGCGTCCCTGCTGCTGCCGAGCCTCAACGCCAGCATCATCGATGACGGCGTCGCCACCGGAGACACCGGCTTCATCCTCAACCACGGCGCGATCATGCTCTCGGTTGCGCTGGTCCAGGGTCTTTGCCAGATCGCCGCGGTCTATTTCGCGGCACGGATCGCCATGTCATTCGGACGCGATGTGCGCGCCGGGGTCTTCGACAAGACGCTGTCGTTCAGCGTCCGCGAGATGAACCAGTTCGGTGCGCCGTCGCTGATCACCCGGTCCACCAATGACGTCCAGCAGGTGCAGATGCTGATCTTGATGACCTGCGCCATCATGATCACCGCACCCATGACGATGATCGGCGGGGTCGTCATGGCGCTTCGCGAAGATGTCGGTCTGAGCTGGCTCATCGTGGTCGCCGTCATCCTGCTCGGCACGGTCGTGGGCATCATCGTGGCCAGGATGACCCCGCTCTTCCAGGCCAACCAGCGCAAGATCGACAGCCTCAACCAGGTCGTCCGCGAGCAGATCACCGGTATCCGCGTGATCCGGGCATTCAATCGCGAGCCTCTTGAGCGCGAGCGTTTCCGTGCGGCCAATGACTCGTTGATGCAGCTCGGCTATGCCATCGGCGGACTATTCGCCGTGCTCTTCCCCTTCGTCATGCTGGTCATGAACATGGGCAGCGTCTCGGTGATGTGGTTCGGCGGTCATCGAGTGGATTCCGGTGAGATGGAGATCGGCCAGCTGACTGCCTATCTCACCTACCTCATGCAGATCCTGATGAGCGTGCTGATGGCCACCATGATGGGCATGATGGCGCCGCGCGCCGTCGTCTGCGCCGAGCGCATCATGGAGGTCCTCAACACCGACACAACCGTTGTTCCACCGGCCAACCCGGTCACCGCACTGTCCCAGACCGGCACCGTCCGCTTCGAGAACGTCGAGTTCAGCTATCCGGGCGCGGAAGCACCAGTGCTGAGCGGCATCTCTTTCGAGTTGCGGCCCGGCCAGACCACAGCCGTGGTTGGTTCGACCGGTGCCGGCAAGACGACCCTGGTCAATCTGATCCCCCGGCTCTTCGACGCCACCGGTGGACGAGTGCTGGTCGACGGTGTCGACGTGCGCGAGATCGACCCCGATCTGCTCTGGTCGCGGATCGGTCTGGTGCCGCAGAAGCCTTACCTGTTCAGCGGCACCGTCGCGTCCAATATGCGTTACGGACGACCCGACGCCACCGATGAGCAGCTCTGGGAAGCACTGACGATCGCGCAGGCGGCCGACTTCGTCTCCGAAATGGACCTCACCGTCGACGCGGCGATCGCTCAGGGCGGCACCAATGTCTCCGGCGGCCAGCGCCAGCGGCTCTCAATCGCCCGCGCTTTGGTGAAGCGCCCCGAGATCTACGTCTTCGACGACGCATTCAGTGCCCTGGACGTCGCGACGGATGCGCGGCTGCGAGCCGCCCTAGGGGGCTGGGCCGCCGATGCGTCGGTGCTCATCGTGGCACAGCGCATCTCGACGGTGCGGCAAGCCGACCAGATCATCGTCTTGGACGATGGAACCATCGCCGGCATCGGCACCCACGAAGAACTAATGGACAGCTGTCAGACCTACCGCGAGATCGTCGAGTCGCAGCTGAGCGTGGAGGAGGCAGCATGAGCGTCAAGCAGAGCACTCCCGAGGAAGGCTCACCCGAGGAGAAAATGCCCGAGAAGAAGATGCAAGTCACGGCGAATGCGCGTCCCAAGAACGCGCCCAGCCGAATAGGGCATGGTCCGGGGGCCGGTGCCGCCGCTGCGGAGAAGGCGGTCAACTTCGGCCCGTCGCTGATGCGGTTGCTGGGGTTCATGAAGCCCGAACGCCTGCTCTTCGTGGTGGTCATCATCATGGGTGTCGCCTCGGTCGCGGGCACCGTCGTGGGCCCCAAAATCTTGGGCAAGGCCACCGATGTGATCTTCTCGGGGATCATCGGCAAGAACTTGCCGGCCGGCATGACCCAGCAGCAGGTCATCGACATGCTGCGCGCCAATGGCCAAGGACAACTGGCCGACATGCTCTCCGGCATGACTGTCGTACCTGGTCAGGGAATCGACTTCAGCCTGCTCGGCCACTGGCTGGGCCTGGCCGTCGGGCTCTATCTGATCGCCGCCGGGCTCGGATTCCTGCAGAACTTCATGCTGAACCGAGCCGTCCAGCGCACCACCTTCCGGATGCGCGACGAGATGCGGGCCAAGATCGATCGGCTGCCGCTGAGCTACTTCGATGCGCAGCCGCGCGGCGAGTTGCTCAGCCGGATGACCAACGACATGGACAACGTGCAACAGACGCTGCAGCAGACCCTGGGGCAGCTGCTCAACTCGATGCTCACCTTGATCGGCGTGACGATCATGATGCTGTCGGTCAGCCCGCTGTTGGCCGGCATCACCGTGCTGATCGTCCCGTTGGCGGCCGTGATCTCGATGTTCATCGGCAAGAAGGCGCAGAAGCAGTTCGTCTCCATGTGGGATGCCACCGGCGAGCTGAACGGACAGATCGAGGAGGCCTACACCGGTCACTCGCTGGTCAAGGTCTTCGGACGCCAGCGCGAGGTGGAGAGCACCTTCGAGGTGACCAACCACCGGCTGTTCAACTCCTCCTTCCGCGCCCAGTTCATCTCGGGCATCATCATGCCGGTCAACTCGTTCATCGGAAACCTGAACTATGTGGCGATCGCAGTGGTCGGCGGTCTACGGGTCGCCAATGGGCAGATGCCGCTCGGCGATGTGCAGGCGTTCATCCAGTACTCGCGGATGTTCACCCAGCCGATCACCCAGATCGCCTCGATGGCGAACCTGCTGCAATCCGGTGTTGCCTCAGCGGAGCGCATCTTCGAGGTGCTCGATACCAAGGAGATGACCTACGAGCAGACCGGTAGGCTGCCGGCCGATCTGGTCGGGCATGTCGAGTTCCGCGATGTCGACTTCTCCTACTCCCCCGATCGTCCGCTGATCGAGGGCCTGAGCATGGAGGCCAAGCCGGGCCAGACGGTCGCGATCGTCGGTCCGACCGGGGCCGGGAAGACCACGCTGGTGAACCTGCTGGAGCGTTTCTACGAGATCGACGGCGGCGAAATCAGCATCGACGGGGTGCCCACCACGACGGTCTCCCGATCGGCGTTGCGCGAGCCTCTCGGCATGGTTCTGCAAGACACCTGGCTGTTCGGCGGCACGATCCGAGACAACATCGCCTATGGCTTGCCCGGCGCGACCGAAGAGGAGATCATCGCCGCCGCCGAGGCTGCCCACGTCGATCAGTTCGTGCACCGGCTGCCCGCCGGCTATGACACGGTGATCAACGACGAGGGGACGAACGTCTCCGCGGGTGAGAAGCAGCTGATCACCATCGCCCGGGCGTTCATCAAGCAGCCCGAGGTGCTGATCCTGGACGAGGCAACCTCGTCGGTCGATACCCGCACCGAGTTGCTCGTCCAGCAGGCGATGGCCAAGCTGCGCGCCGGACGAACGAGCTTCGTCATCGCGCACCGGCTGTCGACGATTCGCGACGCGCATCTCATCTTGGTGATGAACCAGGGCGCGATCGTCGAACAGGGCACCCACGATGAACTGATCGCTGCGAAGGGCGCCTACTACGACCTTTACCAGTCGCAGTTCTCCGCAGCCATCGAAGAGGACTGAACCGCGCGGGCCGACCCTGATCGGCCCGGCAGACCGAGAGCCTGGCCAGAGCCGCCTAACCCCGGCACTGGCTAGGCTCTCGGCATGTCTTCGGGGTCCTTGCCGCTCATCAGCCGGTTCGCCGCGTTGCTCGCCGCACTGGGGTGCTGGGCGACGGCCTGGGTGCCGATCTCGTCCACCAGGCCCGACGCCCCGTTCACCATCGAATATGGCCTGTTCGACCACCAGATCGACAACCCGATGGCCATTGTGCTGGCTGCGACCTGGCTGGTCACGCTGCTGGCCGGGCTCGCGTGGCTACCCGGGGCACCGCGATGGTGGCCATTCGTGGCGCTCGCCGCCGTGGCGGTACAGATCGCCACCGCCATCCTGCACGCGCTACCGACCGGGGTGTTCTGGGACGGCATGGACGAGTTCGGCAACCCGACAGGCGGCTACGAGGAGATTCTGCCCGCCACCGGCTGGTGGCTACTCGTGCTGGCCACCGCTCTGATGCTGCTGGCAGCACTCGTGCCGTTGGTCCGACGCCGCCGGGCACCACGCGGCCGATAGGCCTGCAGCCGACGGCAACCGGCTCGGGCCGCTAGGGGCATTCTTGTAGTCTGGCTACTCGTGGAGAATGAGATAGTTGCCGACGGCGAGATCCTCGCCGATGAGCGTCGCCGGCAACGCAAATACGGCCGCATCTACCGCATTGCCACCGCAGCTCTGCTGCTGGCTGCAGGTGTTGGCGTGATCTTCGCAGGTTTCTCGGTCAGCGCCCGGTCGGGCTGGATCGTGCTGATCGGCATCGTCGCGATGATCGCGGTGGTCGTCGCGATGAACTGGCGGATGGATCGCAAGAGCCCCGAGGATCTGGTCACCACCGGCCCGTGGTCGTGGGGGCAGGTCTACTCAGGCTCGCAGAGCCGCGAGATCTGGAACGCCATGGGCCCGCTGATCATGGGCTACGGTCTGGGCATCACCCGCCTCACCCGCAACACCGCGATGCTGGAGCGCAAGGCCAGTCTTCTGTACCGCAAGGGGATTCATCTGCTCGACGTGCGACCTTCGGTCGACCATCCGGGTTGGCATGTCATCACCGTGCAGTCGGCCCCGGATCTGCCGACCAGCCTCACCGACTTCGGACGCGGCCGCACCATCAACACCCAACTGCTGGGTGCCGTACCCGCATTCCGCAAACCCGGCGATCCCGATCTCGCGATCGGGTGATCGCGTCGAACAGGCACAGCCGCGTGGGGCAGGATAGTGAGCATGGAATCTGAGTTGCTGGCCGGACGCTACAAACTCGTGGCCCAGGTCGGCGAGGGCGCGACCGGGCGAGTGTGGCGGGGTGTCGACACGCTGCTGCAGCGGGCCGTGGCGATCAAGATCGTCGACCTGGCCGGCGCCACCGATCCGGCGATGGCCGAACGATTCCGCCGCGAGGGCATCGCGATTGCCGGGTTGAGCGACGATGCGATCGTGAAGGTCTGGGACACCGGCACCGATGCACGCCGCGGCTGGCTCGTGATGGAGTTGCTCAGCGGCCCCAATATCAGCAGGCTCGTCAAAGAGGGCGGGCCGCTCAGTTACCAGGTGGCCATGCCATTGCTGGCAGATGTCGCCGAAGGCCTGCAGGCGGCTCATGATGCCGGCATCACACACCGCGACGTCAAACCGGCGAACATCGTCTTGGACGCCCCCCGCGGCGCCGACGACACGCCGCCCGACCTGCTGGTTCATCCCGAACTCGGTCGTCCGGTGCTGGTGGACTTCGGCATCGCCCGGCTGGTGGACGAAGCGGGCAAGCACCTGACTCGTCCGGCCACCGCCATCGGCACCGCCGCCTATATGTCACCGGAGCAGGCCCGCGGCATGGAGGTCGGCCCGGCGTCCGACGTCTACTCGCTCGGCTGCGTCGCCTACCACCTGCTGCTCGGACGCCCGCCGTTCCTGGCCGACAGCTCGATCGCGGTTGCCCATTCGCAGGCCTTCGACATCCCGATCCCGCTGGCCGAACTGAGCCCCGACGCCCCACCGGCGCTCGACACCCTCGTCACCAGGATGCTCGCCAAGGATCCTGGCGAGCGTCCGACCGCCCGCGAGGTGGCCAGGGAGTTGCGCGCGATCGCGGCGAATCCGCAGATCGCTCCCAGCGTCCCACTCGATCCGACTGCCACTCAGCTGATGGGCGCCACGGCGGAGACTCAGCTGATCGGCGATCAGCCGGTCGCCGGCGCCCCGCTCGGGCACACTCAGGCGATGCCCCCTACCCAAGGCTCTGCGGCAGCGGCGACCTATCCCTCCGCGCAGTATCCCGCGTCCGAGCAGACCGGCTGGCAGGACCCGGCGAATCAGGCCGACTATGGGCCGGTGGCCGACGCCGCCCAGCCGCCAGACGGCGACGGCAAGACCCGCGGCACCCGCCATTGGGGAGCCTGGCTGGTCGGCCTGCTCATCGTCGGCCTGATCGCCGCCCTGGTCTATTCGTGGACGACGGGTACCCGCACTCCGTCCCAGATCCCGACCGTCACCCTGACCTCCACCGCCACCACCAGCCCGACGACCACCTCGGCCAGGCCGACAACGACAGCGCCCAAGACGACCACTGCGGCTGTTCCGACCACGACCGCCCCCACGATGACCACCACGACGCAGCAGCCGACCACGACCGCGCCCCCGACGACTGCCACGCAGGTCCCCACCACAACCCAGCAGCCTCCGACCACCGCGACCAGTGCGCCGGAACCCACTTCACCAGATGACACGGACACCGAGGACCCCGGTCAATCGCCGTAAGGACCCTCCGATGGATACCGCTGCGTGTCGCTTCCTGGATCAGAAACCGCCACTCGACGCGCTGATCCATCGTCAGGCCCTAAAATACCGCTGTTCATAGTGTGGAATGACGTCTGCACCCGAGGGTGCGGTTCCACACTGCAATGAGCATGACGAAAGGACCCCTGTGGAAGCCAACTTGACGCACGTCTATGACCAGATCATCGCCCGGAACCCCGGCGAGGCTGAGTTCCACCAAGCGGTACGCGAAGTCTTTGACACTCTCGGCCCGGTCATCGACCGCAATCCTCAATACACCGAAGCCGCCGTGCTGGAACGCATCTGCGAGCCGGAGCGCCAGATCATCTTCCGGGTGCCGTGGGTCGACGACGCCGGCAAGGTGCAGATCAATCGCGGTTTCCGGGTGGAGTTCAACTCGGCGCTCGGCCCGTACAAGGGCGGTCTACGCTTCCACCCGTCGGTCTACCTGGGCATCATCAAGTTCCTGGGCTTCGAGCAGATCTTCAAGAACTCGCTGACCGGCCTGCCGATCGGCGGCGGCAAGGGCGGCGCGGACTTCGACCCGCACGGACGCTCCGACGGCGAGGTCATGCGCTTCTGCCAGTCGTTCATGACCGAACTGGCCAACCATATCGGCCCGCAGACCGACGTTCCCGCTGGTGACATCGGCGTCGGCGGTCGCGAGATCGGTTACATGTTCGGCCAGTACCGCCGCATCACGAACCGCTACGACGCGGGCGTGCTGACCGGCAAGGGTCTCACCTGGGGCGGTTCGCTGGTGCGCACCGAGGCCACCGGGTATGGCCTGGTGATGTTCACCGAGCGGATGCTGGCCACCCGTGGGCTCGGCTTCGACGGCAAGCGGGTCTCGATCTCCGGTTCGGGCAATGTCGCGACCTACGCCACCGAGAAGGCCCAGGAGTTGGGCGCCAAGGTGATCACCTGCTCGGATTCGTCGGGTTATGTGGTGGACGAGGTCGGCATCGACCTTGATCTGCTCAAGCAGGTCAAGGAGGTCGAGCGCGGACGCGTCTCCGACTACGCTGTTCGCCGCGGCTCGAGTGCAACCTTCGTGCCGGGTGGCTCGGTCTGGGATGTTCCGGTCGACGTCGCGCTGCCGTGTGCGACCCAGAACGAGCTCGGCGAGACAGCTGCGGCAGCGCTGCTGAAGGGTGGCGTGGCGGCCGTTGCGGAGGGCGCCAACATGCCCTGTACCCCGGCCGCTATTGCTGCCTTCCAGCAGGCGGGCGTCCTCTACGCGCCGGGCAAGGCGTCCAACGCGGGTGGCGTGGCGACCTCGGGTCTGGAGATGCAGCAGAATGCGTCCCGCGATTCGTGGAGCTTCGAGTTCACCGAGAACAAGTTGGCCGACATCATGGAGAACATCCACGATACGTGTGCCCAGACTGCCGAGGAATACGGTCACGCGGGTGACTACGTGATGGGTGCCAATATCGCCGGCTTCATCAAGGTGGCCGACGCGGTCATCGCCCAGGGCCTGATCTGATCAGAAGACGCGCCCGCCAAGCAGCGGCTACCGAGAATCGCAGCGGCTACCGAATTGCCGGTAGCCGCTGCTTTCGCGCCGAACAAATCGGTAGCCGATGGCACGACCGTCTGATGACTGGCTCATTCCCAGCGCCCGGGTGACCGCATAAGGGGTGCCTAGCCTCGCTGGCGAAGGCAACATATCTCGGGTAGACCGAAACAATGGTTCGACTACTTGCCGCTATTCGCAGGTATCCCTTTGTGGTGGCAACGCTGCTGGTCGCTGCCGCTGCGCAGGTCCTCACCCTGACTGCGCGGGGCGAGTTCAGCAGGTGGCTGCTGGCCGGCTTCGCCCTGCTGATCGCGGCCAGGTCGGCGTGGGCGATGGTGCGAGAGCTACGCGCCGGCACCTTCGGAATCGACATCCTGGCGGTGACGGCGATCGTCGCGTCAGTGGTCGTCGGTGAGTATTGGGCGGCGCTGGTGATCGTGCTGATGCTCACCGGTGGAGAGGCGCTCGAAGACTACGCGGCCAACCGCGCCAAGCGGGACCTGACGGCTCTGCTCTCCCGCGCCCCTCAGCTCGGGCACCGCATGACGGCAGACGGGGCGACCGAGGATGTGCCGATCGACGCGGTCGTTCCCGGCGATCGGGTCGTGGTCCGTGCTAACGAGGTCGTGCCGGTCGATGGCACCCTGATGAGTGAACTCGGGGTGTTCGACGAGTCCTCCCTCACCGGGGAGAGCATGCCCGTTGAGAGATCGACCGGCCAGGAGGTGCTCTCCGGTGGCGTCAACGGTCGGACGGCTGTCGTGTTGCAGGTCACGCGGGCGGCCAAAGACAGCCAGTATCAGCAGATCGTCGCGCTGGTCGAGTCGGCGACGGCCAGTACCTCCCCGATGGTGCGCCTGGCCGATCGCATCGCTTTGCCGTTCACTGCGGTGGCGTTCGCGATCGCCGGGGTGGCCTGGTTGGTATCGGGCGACCCGGTGCGCTTCGCGGAGGTGCTGGTCGTCGCTACCCCGTGCCCGCTGATCATCGCCGCGCCGGTGGCATTCATGGCGGGGATGAGCCGATCCGCGAGGGAAGGCGCGATCGTCAAGAGCAGCGCCACCCTGGAGAAGCTCCACCGCGCCCGGACCTTCGCGTTCGACAAGACCGGCACCCTCACCCAGGGTGAACCCAGCCTGGTCGACGTGCGGACGACCGGTACCATCGAGCCCGACGAGCTGCTGCGGTTGGCAGCATCCGCTGAGCAATTCTCCGCTCATGTGCTGGCTGCTGCGGTCATCAAGTCCGCCTCCGGCCGGGGTCTTCCGCTCTCCGGCTCCACGGACGCCGAAGAATCGACAGCCAACGGAGTCACGGCGAGCATTGACGGCCACACTGTAGTCGTCGGCAAGCGCTCGTTCGTCTCCGCAACAGTGGGACAGGAGATTCCAGGCACGCCATTGAACAGCGGCGAACTGGCGATCTACGTCGCCGTCGACGGCACCTCGGCGGGCGCACTGGTGTTCCGAGATGAAGTTCGAGCGAACGCCCGCGCGACCATCGACAACCTGCGCGCACAGAGCATCCACCGGATCGTCATGCTTACCGGCGACGACCGACCCACCGCAGTGCACGTTGCGTCAACCCTCGGTATCGCGGACGTGCGGGCAAACTGCCTACCCATCGACAAAGTCAACGCCATCAACGCCATCACCGAACGTCCCGTCGTGGTGGTCGGCGACGGTGTCAACGACGCGCCCGTCCTAGCCGCCGCCGACGTCGGCATCGCGATGGGTGCACGCGGATCAACCGCGGCCAGCGAATCCGCCGATGTGGTCATCCTCCGCGACGATATCTCCCGAGTTGCACGGGCACACACCGTAGGATGCGAGACGGTGAACGTCGCCCTGCAGAGCATCTGGGTCGGCATCGGCCTCAGCGTGATTCTTATGATCATCGCCGCGTTCGGGATGCTCCCCGCACTCATCGGAGCCTGGCTCCAAGAGGGCGTCGACGTCATTTCAATCCTCTGGGCTCTGCGCGCCTCTACCGGCAGCAAAGAGACTCATCCGCCGCTCGTCGCGACGGTTGCCGAAGCACTTCCTGTTGCGGTCTCCTGACCAGACAGCCCTTGCGATCTTCTGGTGAGCGCCACCGTTGCCAGGCCAAGCGTAGCCAGCACGTCAGACAGGTCGTCAGCCTTCGGACGGCCAGTCGCGACGGTAGTGGGCCAGCCATTCCTGACGAGACCGGCGCATGACGACCGTTGCCCCGGTCGCGCACAGCGCTATCCCGAGGTAGGCGAGTTCGAGCCACGCGTCCGCGGGAGCCTGCCACAAGACCGCGATGAATGCCCCGTAACCGGCAGCCAGCCACATCACGACCGCCATCATCATCAACCCGATCACCACCGAGCGCCGCGGTTCTCGCTCGGAGAGCCGCTCGGTGCCGTCAGCGCGCGACCGCCTGGCTGCTCCGATCGCCAAGAGCCAGATCGCGGCCAGGAAGATGATCGCGAAGATAACGGTGAAGATCACCTGACCGAGGGTCGAACCCTGCGCGATCTGTCCGCCGATCATCCCCAGGCTCCCGAGTACGCCACCGGACTGCATCGCCCGGACAGGCCATTGGTCGCGCAGGCCGAGCTGCGCCATCAGCGACGCCGCGCGGTGCCGAACAGCGAGCGGACGATCTCTCGTCCGGCTGAACGGGCGAACTGTTTCACCACGCTCGAATTCGCCACCTGCTCTATCACCGACTTCTCGGCCTTCGGTGCTCTGGTCTTCGAAGCGGCCTTCGGCTGAGCAGTTGCCTTGGGCTGAGGTGGCGCGGGAAGCTGTGCCCGAGCGGTCTCGGCGCCGGCGGCAAGCTTGCGGGCAAGCATCTCGTAGGCCGAGTCCCGATTGATCTGCTGACCGTAGCGGGCCATCAGCGGGCTGGCGGCGATCATCTGGTCCAGCCGCGCAGGAGCGGTCGGCCCCATCTTCGACTGCGGCGCGAAGATCCTCGTCCAGGCGACCGGAGTCGGGGCACCATCGGGATCCATCACCGTCACGACGGCCTGCCCGATACCCAGCTGCGTCAACAGCTCGGCGAGTTCGTAGCCCGATTTCGGGAACGTGTTCACCGTAGCCCTGAGGGCCTTCGCGTCGTCGGGGGTATGCGCGCGCAGCTGATGCTGGATCCGGCTGCCGAGCTGGGCGAGCACATCAGACGGCACGTCCTTGGGTGTCTGGGTGACGAAGAAGACGCCGACCCCTTTCGAACGGATCAGCCGCACCGTCTGGGTTATCTGCTGGACGAAGGCCTTGGACGCCCCGTTGAACAGCAGGTGCGCCTCGTCGAAGAAGAAGACCAGCTTCGGACGATCGGCATCCCCGACTTCGGGAAGATCATGGTAAAGATCGGCCAGCAGCCACATCAGGAAGGTAGAAAACAGAGCCGGACGATCCTGCACGTTCGGCAACTCCAGCATGCTGACGACACCGCGTCCGTCCGGAGTCGTCCGCAGCAGATCATGGGTATCAAACTCCGGCTCACCGAAGAAGACTCCGGCTCCCTGCTGGTCGAGGTTGACGATCGACCTCAGGATCACGCCAACCGTCTGGCTGCTGAGACCGCCGATCTGCTTCAACTCGGGTTTGCCCTCGTCGGAGTCGAGGTACTTCAAAACCGCCACCAGATCCTCGAGGTCCAGCAGCGGCAGACCCGCCTGGTCGGCGAAGTGAAAGACCAGACCCAGACTGGACTCCTGGGTCTCGTTCAACTCCAACACCTTGCTCAGCAGAATCGGACCGAAGCTCGAGATCGTGGCCCGCAACCCGATCCCCTTGCCCTGCCCGCCCAACGCATAGAACTCGACCGCCGAGGCCGCAGCATGCCAGTCCTGCCCGTTCTTCGCTGTCCGCGCCAAGAGCTTCTCATTCGGCTCGGCGGGGGTCGCCATACCCGAGAGGTCACCCTTGATGTCGGCGGCGAAGACCGGGACGCCGGCCTGGGCGATCTGCTCGGCCAGCACTTGCAGCGTGATCGTCTTGCCGGTGCCGGTGGCACCGCTGACCAGTCCATGCCTGTTCAACATGGCGAGTGGGATGCGGATCCGGGCATCGGTTACCGGCTCATCGTCCACGCTCAGAACCCCGAGATCGATGGCCGGCTCGTCGAAAATATATCCCGCGCGGATCGCCTCGACCTCGGCTTCGGCGGCCGACTCGTTCGGCTGATCAGCTGACATGTCACCAAGCATGCCATGGCACGATCGCGCAGGTACCGCACGCGGAGCAGTGGGCCGTGCCAGAAGACTTTAGCTAAGGACTTCGGCGATCATCCGGGGACCTGAGGCCTCGGCTGGCTAGTATGGCCGAGTGATCTTCAAGCGAGTCGGCGATGACAGACCATACCCCGATCACGGCTTCAGCCAACGTGAATGGGCCTCGGTCGCGCCGCAGCAGGTGCGCCTCGATCAGCTCGTCACCACCAAGAGCACGCTCAATCTGGATGCCCTGTTAGAAGAGGACTCGACGTTTTACGGGGATCTGTTCGCCCACGTGGTGCTCTGGCGCGGCGAACTCTACCTCGAGGACGGCCTGCACCGCGCGCTGCGATCCGCGCTTCAGCAGCGGTCCACCGTACACGCTCGCGTCCTTGATCTCGATCAATCGCACGGTCGAGTAGGCTAACGCCATCATCGCCCTCTGGGCCCAGCACTTCAGGAGCAAACGTGAGGAGTTCAGCGCGTAGATGGGCGGCCCCCATCACGTTGCTCTTGCTACTCGCTCTGTTGGGCTACGGCTTGTGGTGGGGCTGGAATCAGCTGACCCGTCCCTTCGCGAACTCCAACCCCTGCGTCACCCAGTCCGCATCCGTGCTGATCACCACCCAGGTCACGGTGCAGGTCTTCAACGGGGGCAGCCAGGCCGGGCTGGCGAGCCAGGTCAGCGAACAACTGGCGTACCACGGTTTCAAGACCAAGTCGCCTGCGAACACCAACGAGCAGGTCGGCGCGACCGTCATCGTGGGAGCCTCGGCGGACTCGCCGGAAGTACAGCTGGTGGCCGGATTCTTCGTGGACGCGCAGACCCGCGGGGACGAGCGCACCGACGGCACCGTCGACGTGCTGCTGGGCGATAGCTACGCCGGCTTCAACGATGCCGCTCCCACATCGATCGATGTACCCGGCGGCGTCATCTGCGTCCCGGAGGCCACCGACCAACCGGCCACCGAGAACGCCGGTTGAGAGGCTCACCAGCTGACGGCTATGTCTGGGTCGTCTTGGTCTGGGTCGTCTTGGTCTGGGTCGTCTTGTCGGGCATCGCGCGGTCGGGGGCAGCCAGACTCTCCGGTTCACCGGGCCGGATCTCTGGTCGCGGTCCTACCACGGGTAGTTGTTCGGTCCCCCAAATCGCCGATGCCAACTCGACATCGGGAGCCTCGGGATCCTCGTCCGGTTTGAAATCGCCGGTGTCGGCAAGTACCGCCCGCGCCTGGGCCATCGACAGTCCGGTGAGCTCCAACATGTCGACCGTGACCGCGCGCAGCATCGACATCAGCGCCGCAGTGCGCCAGTCTTCCGGTTCATCGACAAACTTGGCCGGACCGAGCGTGCCCGCCATCTGCACTGCCTGATCGCGCGCCTCGGTCGGCCGCTTCCACTCCGAAATGCCTCGGGAGATCTGCTCCAGCAGGTCGGCCGCGTGCCACATCGGGGCCGCCAGATCGGCCATCGGGCCAACCTCCGAGACCATGCCTCGTCCCTGCCGTTGCATCATCGACAAGGTGACATGCATGCGTTCGATGAGTTCGAGCATGCGGTCCAGCTCGGCCAGGCCCTGCCTGGCACCGAAGGCGCGGGGGCTGACCGACGCGGTCTCCTGCGCGCTGGTGAGGGCCCTGCGTCCGTCGTTCAGCAGCTCGCGCAACGAGGCGAGACGGCCCCGCAACGAGGCGATAGCCTGGGCGTCGCCGTCCATCAGGCCCTTGCTCAGTCGTCGCATGATCCGCGCGACTTCCAAGACCGCGTACGAAACGTAGCGCTTCGGACGAGTCATCACGTTGGTGGGCAAGACCACGGTGGCCAGCAACGCCACGATCGAGCCGACCACGGCATTCAAGAACCGGTCGATGACCGTGACCGCATGTGGCCCAGAATTCATCAGTGCCATCATGGCCGCCACGACCATCGACTGGATGGCCATCTGGAAGGCGACCATCTCTGCGCGGTCGATCAGCCGTCCGATCAGCGGACAGACCAAGAAAAGCACAAAGAGCTGCAGCGGCCCGAAGCCCCAATATTGGCCGACCAGACCGCCGATGAGCACGCCCACGCTCGCTCCGACGCCCATCTCGACCGCCTTACGCAGCTCGCGGTTGCGGCTGAGGCCCATACAGACGAAGGTGACGATCGGAGCGAAGATCGGTGCCGGGTCGTTGAGTACATAGCGGCAGAAGAGCCAGGAGATGGTGGCGAAGAACGCGGTCTGCAAGGTGGGAATCGCCGCGCCCTTGACCCGGATCCAACCGGCCCTGAAGTTGGCCGAGAAATAGGACGACCAGCGTGTCCACCAGGGTTCCATCTGCGCCTCACTCACTGGCGTCAGTCTACTCGCCAGGCGCTGAGCCCCCGCAGGCCAGTCTCCGCCGCCGAGAGTGAAAGGCCGACCAGGCGCGTGGAGTGACGCGTGCCTGGTCGGCCCATGACCGAAGAGTCAACGACTAGCTATGAGGTACCGGGCGCCTGTCATGCGTGGCGGAACCGATCGGCTCCCGCATATCATTCTCGGTCACCCAAGGCTCCGACTCGCTCAGCACCAATTCTTCCTGGCTGACCGGAGACGGTCCATCCGAAACGGCCGGTTTGCGGATGTCCTCAGGATGACGACGACGGTACACCGCATAGATGATGCCCAGCACGATGAACCAGATCGGCGTGACCATCAGCGCGGTCCTGGTGTCCTGCTCCATCATCAGGATGCCGATCATCCCGACGAAGAATGCCAGCACCACGTACGACAACACGATGCCGCCGGGCATCTTGTAGGTCGAGGCTTCGTGCAGCTCCGGATTGCGGCGTCGGTAGACCAGGTAGCTGATCATGATGAGGCTCCACACGAAGATGAACAGCACCGATGCGACGGTGGTGGCCACGGTGAAGGCCTCGATGACCGAGTCCGACAGGTAGAGCAAGACCAGACCGGGCAGCAGGCAGGAGCAGGAGAAGATCAGGCCGTTGGCCGGCACCTTGTGCTTGGTCAGGCGCCCGAACCGCGACGGGGCCTTGTTATCGAGCGCGAGCCCGAAGAGCATCCGGGAGGTCGAGAAGATGCCCGAGTTGGCCGACGAGGCGGCCGAGGTCAGGACGACGAAGTTGATGACCGAGGCAGCAGCGCCGAAGCCTGCCAACGCGAACATCGAGACGAACGGGCTGACAGCCGGATCGATCGAACGCCACGGGGTGACGCTCATGATCGCGGCCAGCGCGCAGATGTAGAAGAGCATGACTCGCACCGGGATGGCGTTGATCGCCTTCGGCAGCGTCGTCAGCGGGTCCTTGGTCTCGGCGGCTGCGGTGCCGACGAGCTCAATACCGACGAAGGCGAAGAAAGCGATCTGGAAACCGGCCAGGAATCCGTGACCACCGGTTGGGAAGAACCCACCATCATTCCAGAGATTGGCGAGCGAGGCCTGATGACCCTCGGGCGAGACGAAGCCCGCGAAGATCATGACGATCGCGACCACGATCAGCGACACAATCGCGACGATCTTGATCATGGCGAACCAGAACTCGACCTCACCGAAGAGCCGGACAGCGATCAGGTTCAGGCCCAGCAGCAGCGCAACCAGGCAGGTCGCGGCGAGCCACTTCGGTACGTCCGGCCACCAGAACTGTACATAGGCGGTGACCGCGGTCAGATCGGCGATGCCGATCACGATCCAGCAGAACCAGTAGGTCCAGCCGGAGAAGAAGCCTGCCCACGGGCCGAGGATCGCCTCGGCGATATCGCGGAACGACTTGTAATTCAGGTTCGACAACAGCAGTTCGCCCATGGCTCGCATCACGAAGAAGAGCAGTGTGCCGATGATGGCATAGACGATCAGGATGGAGGGGCCGGCCAGATGGATGGTTTTGCCGGAGCCCATGAACAAGCCGGTGCCGATGGCACCGCCGATGGCGATCAGTTGCAGATGCCGGTTGCCCAAGCCTCGCTCAAGATGCGTATCCGATTGAGTATCGGGGGCCGTAGCGGTCTGAGACGTGGGTGATTCTTTGCTACTCACGTGGGAACTCCTTCGTTTCCTGGGGTGTGCTGACACCGGCGGGAACTTCGGATGGGCGGGTGCCCATCCGAAGCGAGGGTACTCGCCTGCCTCCCAATGAGGTCAGGTGGGCCCTCGGTCCGCCGGCCTAGGTTTCCGATGTACCGATCGTGTGCAGCTACGCAGCGAGCACGTGCTCGATGGAGATGAAGCTATGACCCCAAGCAGCGGCGACAGGCTCGCTGGTGAGCTCGCCACCAACGGTCGACAGACCGCGGGCCAGCGTCTTGTCGCGGCACAGTGCTTCGCGCCAGCCGAGGTCGGCCAGCCTGGTCGCGTACGGCAGGGTGGCGTTGGTGAGTGCGTAGGTCGAGGTGACCGGCACCGCGCCCGGCATGTTCGCAACGGCGTAGAAGACGCTGTTATGCACCGGGTAGGTGGGATCCGCATGGGTCGTCGCGTGCGTGTCGGCGAAGCATCCGCCCTGATCAACAGCGATGTCCACGAAGACCGAACCCGGCTTCGCCGAGGCGACCATCTCGTTGGTGACGAGCTTGGGAGCGCGTGCGCCAGGGATCAGCACGGAGCCGATGACCAGGTCCGCCTCGGCAATCGCGTCGCGGATCGCATACGAGGTGGACGCAACCGTGGACACGCCACCCTTGAACTCGGAGTCGAGCTGAGCCAGCCGGTCGAGATTCACGTCCAGCACAGTCACCTGGGCGCGCATGCCATATGCCATCTGCGCCGCGTTGTAACCCGCGGTGCCGCCGCCGATGACGACGACCTTGCCGGCCTTCACACCGGGCACGCCCGAGATCAGGATGCCGTCGCCGCCGTGGTGCTTCATCAGGCACTGGGTGCCGACCAGAGTCGACAGACGTCCGGCGACCTCGCTCATCGGGGAAAGCAGCGGCAGCGTGCCGCGGTCGGTCTGCACCGTCTCGTAGGCGATCGACGTCGTGCCGGACGACAACAGGGCGTCGGTCTGGGCCTGATCGGCGGCCAGATGCAGGTAGGTGAACAGCACCAGGTCAGGACGGAGGAAGCCGTACTCAGCAGCAATCGGCTCCTTCACCTTCATGACCATGTCAGCCGAGCCCCAGGTATCGGCGGCAGAGCTGATGAGGGTCGCGCCGGCATTCTTGAAGGCTTCGTCGGTGATTGCCGAGCCGAGACCGGCACCGGCCTCGATCAGAACTTCATGCCCGTGCTGGACCAGTTGATGTACGCCGGCCGGGGTGATGGCGACGCGAGATTCCTGGCTCTTGATCTCCTTGGGAACACCGATTTTCATGATCTACCTTCCAAAGTTTGACGCCCCGCGCCCTTGCGGGGCCCATGACGAAAAGCGTGCTGAAAAAAACATCGCCAAGAAAGACCCAGGGCCTTTGTGGTGAGGATCCTTCAGGATAAATTTGCGGAGTGACTCATAAGGATGATCACGCCAAGGCAATGGCGCCGAAGAATCCTCGCCCACTCGATGCAACCGATCAGCTGATTCTGCAGTTGCTGATGGCCCGCGGACGTATCCCCAACAGCGCGCTGGCGCAGGCGGCCTCGGTCGCCGAATCAACCGCACACAACAGGGTGCACGCTCTGATGGACTCGGGCGTGATCCGTGGAGTGCACGCCGATGTCGACCTCGCTGCCCTCGGGCGCCCATTGGAGGCACTGATCCAGGTCCAGATCCAGCAAGGTGCCCGTGCCGAACTGCACTCCGAAGCGGAGCGGCTGGCTCATTGCCCGGGGGTCATCGAGGTCTACTTCCTCGCGGGAGCACGTGACCTGCTGGTGCGGGTGGCGGTGCCGAACTCGGCCGCGTTGCGCGACTTCGTGCTGCACGAGCTGAATCAACACGGATCGGTGGCTTCGACGGAAACGTCCACGGTGCTGGAGCACATCCGCGGCGCGCATCCGCTCGGGAATCTCGCTTCCTGACACACTGCTAGAGCTCGGGTGCCACTTTTCGCCGTCGCCTTGGTGTACTTGTCTTTGACGGCGACAATCTCTCGGCTGCTGCCTCAGCGGTTGATTCTGCGGCGGACTCCGCCGCTCGCTCAGCTGCGGACTCGGCGAGTTTGCGTGGCCGCACCCGAAGCCAATACCAGACACTGACGACGGCCAGGAACGGACTGCCGAAGACCAGCGTCATGTTGAAGGATGAGTCCGTAAACGCGGTGGTCAACAGAATCGCCGCCATCAAGAAGACTCCGACATAGGTGCCGACCGGGTAGAACGGCAACTTGTACTTCACCGGGATACCCTGCTTGGCCAGGCTACGGCGGAAGAAGATATGTGAGACGAAGATCATCATCCAGGTGAACATCGCACCAAACATCGAGATCGCCATCATCACCACGAAGGCCTGCTCGGGATTGATGACGTAGACGATAGTTGCAATCGCAATGCCAATGGCCGACAGCACCAACGCGTTCACCGGAGCGCCGTTCTTGGCCACTCGGCCGATGAATGCTGGTGCGTCTCCCCCGCGTGCCAGACTGAAGGCCATCCTCGTAGAGGTATAGAGCTGGCTGTTCATGGCTGACAAAGCGGCGATGATCACGACGAAGTTGAGGATGCTGTCAGCGAAGGGGATGCCGAGCACGGACATCACCGTGACGAAGGGGCTTCCGCCCTCGAGGATCTCATGCATCGGGGCGATGGCCACGATCAGCGCCAAGGTACAGATGTAGAACAGGAAGAGTCGCAGGATCACGGTGCGGAAGGCAGACTTGGTCGCCGTTTCGGGATCCTCCGCCTCACCGGCCGCGACCGCAATCATTTCGATGCTCAGATAGCTGAAGATCGACACGATCACCGCGATCCAGGTACCCCAGATCCCATTGGGCATGAAGCCACCATCGGCGGTGTAGTTGTGAAAGCCGAAGTCCGGACTGAAGTTACCGAAGACCGCGACGGCGGCCATGATGATGAAGGCGATGATCGCGAAGACCTTGATTGATGACAGCCAGAACTCCAGCGTCCCGAAGGCGTGCACGTTGAACATGTTGACGCCGATCAGGGCTGCGGAGAAGCAGATAATCCACACCAGGCCGGGCACATCCGGCAGCCAGAACTTCATATAGGTGCCGATGGCGGTAACCTCGGTGCCCACCGCCAGCACGATGCACGACCAGTAGGAGATACGGACGAGGAAGCCGGCCATCGGACCGATGTAATGCTCGGCGTAGGCACCGAACGAGCCCGAGGTCGGATGCTGAATGGTCATCTCCGCCAACGCTGCCATCAATAGCAGCGCGACTACCGCGCCGATGGCATAGCTGATGATGACGCTCGGGCCGGCATAGCTGATGGCAAACTTGGATCCGAGGAAGAGACCGGTACCGATGGCACCGCCGAGGGCGATCATGCTGATCTGGCGAGAGGTCAATGCCTTGCTTAGGCCTTGTTCTCGCGCTTGAATTTTGTCGAAGCTGCTCATGGTTTCCCCTTGAGGGTCGGACCTGCTGATGGAAGCAGAAGGAAGCTAGGTGACGGCGCCGCGAGTGCGGAACTCTTCGGTGTCCCAGGCACGGGTGTCGAGGATCTCAGCGAGGATCTCGACCGCGTCCCAGATATCGGTGAAGCTCAAGTAGAGCGGGGTGAGCCCGAGTCGTATCACTTCGGGCTCTCGGTAGTCACCGATCACGCCGCGCGCGATGAGAGCTCGGACGATTGCGTATCCCTCGGGATGACGGAAGCTCACATGGCTGCCTCGGCGGTCATGTTCGCGCGGCGTGATCAACGTCAGCGGATGATCGGCGCACGTGGTCTCGACCAGGTCGATCAGCAGATCGGCCAACGCTAGTGACTTGCGCCGCACCTCGGCCATATCGGCCTCGGCGGCGATTTCCAGACCGCATTCGGCGATCGCCATCGAGGTGATCGGCTGAGTGCCGCAGAGGTAGCGGCCGATGCCTTCGGCCGGCACGTATTCCGGGCGCATGTCGAACGGCGCCCGATGGCTCCACCAGCCTGACAGCGGCTGCCAGAATCGGTTCTGGTGCTGCTCGCTGACCCAGATGAACGCTGGGGCACCCGGACCGGCGTTCAGATACTTGTACGTACAACCGACCGCGAAATCGGCGGCGCAGGCAGACAGCTCAATCGGCAACGCGCCCGCGGTATGGCACAGGTCCCACAGCATCAGCGCGCCCGCGTTGTGGGCTTGGGCGGTGACCGCCGCCATGTCCCGCAGCAGACCGGTGCGGTAATTGACGTGCGAGAGCGCAACCAAGGCGACGGAGTCGTCCAGCAGGTCGTCGAGGTTGACCTGGTCGTCATTGATCAACTTGAGTTCGTAACCACGGTCGATGAAAGCAGCCAGGCCCTGCAGGATGTAGAGATCGGTGGGGAAGTTGTCGCGCTCGGAGATGATGACCCGTCGTCCGGGACGATCGGCTTCTTGGATAGTCAGCGCCGCGGCGACCGCTTTGAAAAGGTTGATGGACGTGCTGTCGGTGACCACAGTCTCACCGGCCTGACCACCGATCAGCGGAGAGAGCATCTCGCCAAGCCGGGCCGGCAGATCGAACCAACCCCGGGTGTTCCAGGCCCGGATCAGCTGATCACCCCACTCTTCGCTAATGACCTCAGCAGCGCGATGCGGCGCCGTGGCCGGCATCGGGCCGAGAGAGTTACCGTCCAAGTAGATGACGCCCTGGGGAAGAACGAACCTACTGCGAAAGCCGGCCAGCGGATCGCGTTCGTCCGCCTGCATGCAGGCTGCACGGCTAGTAGGGGTATTCATCGCAGATCCCTTCGATAGATTGACTCCGACTTCGGATGCGACGGTGCACCGAGCTTCGTCCTCAATGGATGCGAGAATCCTGAACTACCCGCGGGCGGTCTGCTATTGTCTTCGAATATTGACTCAGCGGAGGCAACGATGGCCAGATTAGATTTCGAATCGCTGTCGATCTGCGAAATCGAAACGAACAATCTTCGGCTGGATTCAGTAGATGTGTCGCTACTGCAGCAGCTCTCGGACAACGGGCGCAGGCCCAACAATGCGCTCGCAACCCACGCCGGTGTCGCACCCTCGACGGCCCTGTCCAGAGTACGCCGTCTGGAAGAGATAGGCGTGATCAGGGGCTACCACGCCGACCTTGATCTCGCACTGCTCGGGTTCGGCATCGAGGCCCTGCTCTTCTTGCGGGTGCAACCGAACGCACGCACCAGAATGCTCGGGATCGCCCGCCGTTTGCGGGCAGAGTCGCAGGTCCAGCAGGTATTCGTGGTCGGTGGTGATCGAGATCTGGTCGTCGATGTCATCTGCAAGAGCACCTCGGATTTACGGGACTTCCTGCACCACAAGATTGGATCAGATCTCGATCTCGGGTCCTCAAGCACCAGCTTGGTCCTGGAGACCCTGTGAGATGACAACGACCCGAGATGAGCTGAACGTCGGCTACGGACCGGACCCGGCGCAGGTCTACGATGTCCGGCTGCCCGCTGCGCAGATGCAGTCCATGGGCCGGCGGCTGCCCACGGTGGTTGTCATCCACGGCGGCTTCTGGCGCGGCATCTGGGATCGCAGCCACGCCGCCGGGCAGGCGCAGCGCTTCGCAGACACCGGTCACCCGACTGCGGTAATGGAGTATCGGCGGATGGGAATGCCGGGTGGTGGCTACCCGGGCACATTGGAGGATCTGCGGGCGGGTCTGGCGGCCATCATCGCCGATCCCCGGTTTCCGGAACCACGGGTCTTGGTGGGTCACTCGGCGGGTGGACAACTCGCGCTATATGCACTGGAAACTTGCGACGGAGTCGCCGGGGCCGTCGTCCTGGGCGGCTGCGTCGACCTCGGGCTGGCGGTGGAACGCAACCTCGGCAACGGTGCCGCACTCGATTTCCTCGGGGGCGGCCCTGTCCAGCTACCCGAACGCTATGCGGACGCCGACCCCGCCGCGCGATTGCCGTCGGCCGGCCGGGTGGTACTTATTCATGGCATCGAGGACGACGAAGTCCCGCTGGCGATCAGCGAGTCGTATCTGGCGAAGGCGATCGCGGCAGGGTCGCAGGTGAGTCTCGTCCGGCTGCCCGGTGTCGGCCACTATGAACTGATCGATCCGGACGATGCCGCGTTCGAGCCCGTGCTCGCCGCAGTCGACGGTTTCGGGGATCTTGAATGCCGGCGCGTGGCGGAGGACTAGGCGTCTGCTGAGCAGTCGAGATTGGCAAGAAACCCACACGCTTACGAATACTCTGCCCTGTCAAGCATTGACGCTATTGACGTAAATGTATTCGGGCCGCCGCTCAGTCAAGCACCTCGTCCAGTTCTGCGACGGGCGGATCCCCGGGAAGCACACCAATGGGAGGGCACTCATGCCCTCCCAGAGCGGAACTCGACGCTTGGCGTCTCAACTGCTTCGTCGACCTCGGGAGAGCAAGCAGGCTTGCTCTCCCCTCGGCCTTCCTCGCGGTGACGGAGGGATTTGAACCCTCGGTGGCTTGCACCACACTCGCTTTCGAGGCGAGCTCTTTCGGCCGCTCAGACACGTCACCGTCGACTAGGGTACGGCATCGGCCACCGGTTTTTCCAATCGGCCTTTTTGAATCGACCCGGGCTCAGCCGCGACGCTGGGCGAAGAAGGCTTTCAGTTGCGCCTCGGCCTCTGCGGCCAGCACACCGGCGGTGACTTCCACCCGATGAGTCAAGCGAGGATCCCGCACGAGGTCCCACAGCGACGACACAGCCCCCGCCTTAGGATCGAAAGCCCCGAAGACGAGGCGCTCGATGCGGGCGGCAACGATTGCCCCGGCGCACATCGCACACGGTTCGAGGGTCACCACCAGGGTGCATCCGGGCAACCGCCAGCCATCGCCGACAACGGCCTCGGCTCGGCGCAACGCCACGATCTCGGCATGCGCGCTGACATCCGCATGCATTTCGCGCTCATTGCCGCCGCTCGACAACTGCTCACCATCGGCCGCCAGTACGACCGCGCCAACCGGGACATCCCCGCCGGCCGCAGCCAGTTCGGCCACCTCCAGCGCTCGCCGCATCGCGGCGTCCCATCGGCTCAGTTGATCGCCCGTTCGAATGGTCCGCTGAGCTTCATCAGATCGATGACCTGGTGCACCAGCTGGTCGGAATCCTCATCGGGGTCGCCGGCGATCTGCTCCATGTCGAACTCGCTGACGCCCTGATCGGCCAGCATCTCGAAATCGCCCAGCACCTCAGAATCGTCGTCCGGATCGGGTACCTCAATGCCGAGATAATCGACCACATCGCGGGCGATCGGCCAGTCATTGGAAGCAATGGAATCGCTCAGCAGCACCTGCACCGTTCGTCCCCGCACCCGGCAGAGCACGAAGAACTGCCCCGCGATCGAGACCACACCCAGAGCGCCGGCGTCTCCGGGAAGCCGACGCAGTTGCTCCACGAGCTCTTCCAGATCGTTCGCCAGCTGCGGAGCCAGCTCCGTGGCAACCCCGACGCCGTCCTCACGGTACAGCGCGACGACGAAGTCGATCTCTTCCTCGGTGGCGTCGTCGTAATCGTCGTCGAAGTCGTCGTCCTCATCGTCTTCGTCGTCCGAATCGTCGTCGTCGAGTTCGTCATAGTCGTCCGGGACGATGCCGTCGTCCGGATCGGCATCGCGGGCATCAAATTCGTCGCCCAGGCCCTCGGGCTCACCGTCTACGAACTGCTCATCATCAGCGCTCATATCCTGGCTCCTCTTGTTCCCCGGGCGTACATCACCATGGTGTCAGATGCACGCTCCAGCTGAAAGTCCAGGGGCCACTTTCAGGCCCCACGCGCAATGCAGCATCGAGCTGTGCAAGGGTAAGCCACGTGGATCTCAAGGTACTCGACCACCCGTTGGTGGCCCATAAGCTCACCTGCCTGCGCGATGTCAACACCAAAAGCCCCACCTTCCGCGATCTGGTGGACGAATTGGTGACACTGCTGGCCTATGAAGCAACCCGCAATGTACGGACTCGGCCCATCACCATCCAGACGCCGGTCGTGGCCGAGACCCCAGGAGTTGCTCTGGCCGATCCGACACCCCTGGTCGTCCCGATCCTGCGGGCGGGACTCGGGATGCTCGGGGGCATGACCCGACTGATGCCGACGGCTGAAGTGGGGTTCGTGGGCATGGTGCGGGACGAACAGACCCTCAAGCCGTTTACCTACGCCGAGCGGCTACCGAACGACCTGTCCGGGCGCCAATGCTTCGTCCTCGACCCGATGCTGGCGACCGGTGGGTCGCTCAGCGGCTGCGTGCAGTTCCTCGCCGAGCGCGGCGCCGACGACGTGACGTGCATCTGTCTGCTCGCCGCGCCCGAAGGGGTCGAGAAGTTCCGCTCGCTGGTCGACGAGCTGATCATCAAGACGACGCTGGTTGTCGCAGCGGTCGATGACCACCTGAATGAGCATGGCTATATCGTTCCGGGTCTCGGCGATGCCGGTGATCGACTCTACGGAATCGTCGACTGATTCGGGCAGACTCGAGTTGCTTGCTTCTCGTTGGCGTGACTAACTACATGCGATTTGCCACTATCGCGCGCGCTAAATCGATTAAGCACCCGATTTGGCGACAGAACGCATGTACTTTGTCACGCTGCTGCTGCCGGCCACGCAAGAAATGTGCAGTGCAGACTGCTACTCGGAGGCCTCCACAGCCTCTTCGCCGTCATCGGCCGCGGCCAGACTCTCGGCTTCCTGCTTAGCGGCCCAGTCCTGCGCGGTGCGCGGCTTGGTCGGATCGATGAACTGCTGCTGCGGGCCACCGAGGGTCGCCAGCATCTGGCGCACGTTCGACAGCTGCGCGGTGATCGAATCACGGCGGGCGGTGGCGGCCGCAAGCTCCCGCTCGGAGTTCTGCCGGATGCCTTCGGCTCGCTGCTTCGCCTCCGACAGCATCGTGTTGGCCTGGCTCTGGGCATCCTTGACGATCTGCTCAGCCTGGTTGCGAGCATCAATGGTGACCCGCTCGGCCTCGGCGTGGGCCTCGTTCAGCTTCTCGGTGGCCAGGTCGACCTCGGCTGTCTTCTTCTCCAACGCCGAGTTCAGTTCGTTCATGGCGTCGGCGCGGCGCTCAGCGAGCGTCTGCTCGAAGTCGGCCGCAGCGGCGGCAGCCTGGGCGCGCTGCGCCTCGTAGACGGCCTCTGCCTCTTCCAGGCGGGCGGTTGCCTCGCCGTAAGCCGACTCGCGCAGGTGATCGGCCTGCTGCTTTGCTTCCTCGACAGTCCGGGCGGCATCGGCCTGGGCCTGAGAACGCAATTCGCCTGCTTCACGTTCGGCGTTCGCCACCAGGTCTACCGCCTGCTGCTTCGTCTGGGCAGTCAGCAGATCGGCATCGGATTGAGCAGTGCTGCGCAGTCCATCGGCCTCGTCCTGGGCGAGGGTCAGCATCTGTCCGACGCGCGCCCCGAGGTTGGCGTAACTCTGCGGCACGCCACCGTCGCGCTCCTCCCGCGCCTCCTGCACGGCCTGCTCCAGCATCTCGACGCGCGCGCCCAGATCGTCGCTGGCCTGGCGGAGCTTGGCATTCTCCACCGTTTGTACGGCGTTCTCGTCATGCGCTCGGCTGAGATCTGATTGCAGCTGCCTGATACTCGTGCTCAGCTGAGCAACCTTCTGATCGACCTCGCTGGGTTCGTAACCCTTGCGGACGAGGCGGAATGCGGCCTCCGTCATCATTGCTCTCCTTGGCTATTCGGCGTTGCTACGGTTCTCGGGAACATTTTCATGAATGGTAGGTACGGGCACGGCGAGGGCTTCGATCACGCCCGACAGATGACCAAGTTCGCTGGCGATGTTGTCGCGACGGGCAGCCAGCCGCGAGACCTCTGCCCGGGATTTCCACAGCATCTCGTCGGCTTCCCGACGCACCCGGTCGGCATCGTTGCGGGCTTCGCGCAGCAGCTGCACGGCCTCGGCGCGCGTCTGGCTGGTCTGCTCGAAGGTCTCCTGACGCAGTGTGGTGAGGTCGGCGTTGACGCGCTCCCGGATTCGCCGGGCACTATCTTCTGCCTCGGCCTTCTGCGCGGCCGCCCGGGTCACCATGCCATCGGCTTCACGAGTGGCGGCCTCAAGACGGTCCTTGGCGGCCCGCTCGGCCTCGTCCAGGGTGCGGGCCGCGTCTGCCTGGGCTGCCCGCAACGTCGCTTCGGCTTGCGACGTCAGTTCATCGCTGCGGGCCCTGGCATCTCTGAGCTCGGTGCGCGAACCGTGCGCCTGACGGGCGATCAGAACCTGCAACTGTTGATGGACCTGCTTGCGATGGGCGGCTGCCGCGGCCCGAGTCTGCTCGCCGGTCCGTTCGGCCTCCGACTGCGCGCCGGCCAGCAGCTCGCTGATCGTCTGATTCGTCCAGTCCAGCTGCTGCTGAGCCTCGTTGGTGATGCGGACGTACTCGGCCTCAGCTTCGGCACGGCGCTGCTCGGCGTCGGCTTGACCAGCCTCGACGATGGCCGCTGCCTGCGCCTTGGCCTGCGTGAGTTCCCGCGCGGCCTGCTCGGTGGCCTGGTGCGCGGCCTGCTGCGCCTCATGGACGACGTGCGCGGCCTCGGCCTGCGCCTCGGCGACCATCGCGCCGCAGCGCTCGTCGGTGTCTGCCTGCTCGGCGGCGATCCGCTCGCTGGACTCCTGGGTGTCCGCCGCGATCGCGGCTCGGGCAGTGGACAGCTCATTGTCGATCTGCTGGCGAACCTGGGCGGTGTTCGCCTCGGTCCGCGCGATCAGGTGGGCGGCCTTGTCACGGGCGGCCGCGGTGACTTGGTCGGCCTCCGCGAGCGCTTCGGCGAGCGCAGCATTGGCCTGTTGTTCGGCTGTCGCGGTGATCTGGTTGGCCTGCGCGAGAGCCTCGTCCATCCGGGCCTCGACATCGACGCGAGCCTGGATCAGGATGCGCTGTGCCTCGTCCTTCAGGTCGACCGCCTGCTGATGCTGTCGCGCGACATCGGCGTGCATGCGCTCGATATCGACATTCGCGTCGTCGGCGTCCTGCTTCTTCTTTATCGCGTACTCGTCCGCCTCACGGCGCACCTGATCGGCGACGTTCTGGGCGACTTCTAAGATGCGGGAGGCGCGACGGGCGATGTCACCATCGAGGGTGTCACCATCGTCCAGGTCAGCCATGCGTCCATTCTGCCATCACGCTTCGTTCCCGCTTTCATCGAGTCATCCGGACGCTGGTTCGACGTCAACGTGCTTCAGTGCTCCCCAGATGCCTCGTTGAGCCATGATCGGGATCCCCGGCGCAATCTGGGGAGCAACCAAGCACGTTGGGTACGCGCGCTCAGTGGTCGTTCAGTAGTAATAGGGGTAGTCGGACCAGTCCGGCGGGCGCTTGTTCAAGAACGAGTCCCGGCCCTCGACGGCCTCCTCACTCATGTACGCGAGCCTGGTGGCCTCGCCCGCGAAGAGCTGCTGCCCCATCAGACCGTCATCGGCGAGGTTGAAGGCGTACTTGAGCATCCGCTGAGCGGTCGGTGACTTGCCGCAGATCCTCGCCGCCCAGGCGAGTCCCTCGTCCTCAAGCCCGGCATGCGGGACGACCTTGTTGACCATGCCCATCCGGTAGGCATCGTCGGCGGAGTAGGTATCGGCGAGGAAGAAGATCTCGCGGGCGAACTTCTGGCCGACCTGGCGGGCCAGATAGGCCGAACCGTAGCCGCCGTCGAAGGACGCCACGTCGGCATCGGTCTGCTTGAACTTGGCGTGTTCGGCCGATGCCAGACTCAGGTCGCAGACCACGTGCAGGCTGTGGCCGCCGCCCGCGGCCCAACCGTTGACCAGCGCGATCACCGGCTTGGGCATGAACCGAATCAGCCGCTGCACCTCGAGGATGTGCAGCCGTCCGGCCCGCGCCTTGTCGACGGTGCTGGCGTCCTCGCCCTCGGCGTACTGGTATCCGGCCTTGCCACGAATGCGTTGATCGCCGCCGCTGCAGAACGCCCAGCCGCCGTCCTTGGGGCTGGGCCCGTTACCGGTGAGCAGCACGCAACCGATGTCAGCCGACTGCCGGGCGTGCTCGAAGGCGAGCAACAGTTCGTCCACGGTGTGCGGACGAAACGCGTTGCGCACCTCGGGACGATCGAACGCGATCCGTACCGCCGGCACATCCTTGGCCCGGTGGTACGTGATGTCGGTGAACTCGAGGCCGGGCACCTCGTCCCACAGCTCAGGACGGAACGGGTTGACGGCAGGTCGGGCGCTCATAGTGTCAAACTATCCGTAATCCACTTCGGACGAGGAGTCACCCATGCGCCGCTGCGCCGTGATCGGGAGCCCGATCGCACATTCACTGTCGCCGTTGCTGCACCGCACCGCCTACGCCGAACTCGGCATCGCGGACGAGTTCAGCTACGACGCGTTCGAGGTGACCCCCGACACCCTGGGCGACTTCATCGCGGGACTCGGATCCGAATGGGTTGGGCTGTCGGTGACCGCACCTAACAAGCAGGCGCTGTTGTCATATGGCGAGCCCGACCCGATCGCGGCCGCCCTGCAGTCTGGCAACACCATCATCTTCGGCGCCGGCGATGCGCCGAACCGGGTCTTCAATACCGACGTCACCGGCCTGCTCGCGGCCCTCGCCCGCGCCGGCGTCGGCTCGGCTGCCACAGCCATGGTGATCGGCAACGGCGCGACGGCGCGCAGCGCGTTCTGGGCGCTCGGCAGGTTGGGGGTCAGGCAGGCCGTGGTCTGTGCCCGAAGCGCCGAGCGCGCACACGCGAGCCTGGACGATGTTGCCGCGCTGGCCGGCATCGAGTTCTCGGTGCAGTCCTACGGGCGGCCCGCGGAGCTTCCTGCCGGTTGGGGGGGACGCGCGGATCTGCTGGTTTCGACGGTGCCGGTGGAGTTGGCCGACGATCTCGCGGCGGACCTGGTGGCCCAGGCCCGCACCGTCTTCGAGGTGGTCTACACCAACTATCCGTCGGCCTTCGACCGGGCGGCCCGCGCGGCCGGTGTAACCTCGCTGGACGGTCTCGACCTGCTGGTCGGCCAGGCAATCGATCAGCTCAAGCTGATGACCGGCCACGACGCCGATCCCGGGCCGCTGTTGGCGGCGTGTCGCGCCGAGGTGCTACGCAAGAGACTCACCGGGCTGCTGGACGGCCCTGACTCCGCGTTGGACGCCGACGCGAACGAGACGACGACCACCGACAGGAAGGCATGAAGAACAGATGGCCAGAAAGCGTGACCGCACCCCTCGACCGAAGCTGACGCTGCTGCCGGCCCCCGTGAGCTCGCTGGCGATGCTCATCGGCGGAGCGGCGCTGTGCTGCATGACCTGGCTGGCTCGCGGCGATGGCTGGCCCGCCTTCGTCTGGGCGGTCTTCGGGATCTTCATCATGTCCCAACCGGTCAGCGGAATCGTCCGCGGTGAGGGCGACCAGTTGCGGGTCGGAATACGCAAGATCGACCTGACGGGCATCGTGAAGGTCGCGGTCTACAACCGCAAGCAGTGGGGGTTCAGCTATTCGGTGGCCGTCCTGAAATTCGGTGGACGCGTCGACGAGATCTCCGGTGCATTCCTCACCAGCAAGGCCTTCACCAAGATGATCGATTGGATCGGAGTGTCTCCCGAGGTGCTGGAAGGATTCTGGAGTTCGCGGGCGTTGGCGGCGCAACGTCCCGATCTGACGCAGCAGCGCCCGAAGCGCTGAAACCCGATCTGGTGGTCGCCAACCAGGAGGAGAACCGCAAGCTCGATGTCGAGCGGCTGCGGGCATCCGGAATTGCTGTTTGGGTGACGAAGCTCGGCAGCGTGGACGAGGCCTTCGCCAGCATGACACGCCTGTTCGGCGAAGGGTTCGGGTTGACTTCTTCACCGGCTTGGCTGCGTAGTGCGCGCGAGGTCTGGACAGCGCCGCCGGAGCGTCCGGGGCTGCGGATCGCGGTGCCGACCTGGCGAGATCCCTGGATCTGGGCTACGGATCGCGGTTGAAGCTCAGAATGACGAATGTCCCGCAGCGTGGGTAACATGCCGCGGGACATTCATTCTGCGCGCTCGGAGGGATTCGAACCCCCAACCTTCTGATCCGTAGTCAGATGCTCTATCCGTTAAGCTACGAGCGCTGGTCGCTTGCGCGATTGATCACTTTAGCCCACTGCCGACGAAACTCCAAACCACCTTTTCAGGCGCAGTCGTCGTGCGCGGTCTTGGGTGGCGGTCGCCGCGCAAGAGAACCCGACGCGTCGCTGCCAGCACCTACGCAGGTGTCGATCTTGGCCTGATGCAACTCGTAGCCGGCGACGCAATCGCCCGGTAAGACTCCATCGGCGGCAACCCGACTCGCAACGACTGCCGGTAGTCGCAGAAACTGGCGCATGTTCGGTAGCTGCTGCTATTCCCGGTAGCCGCTGAGTGACGAAACACGCACATCGGTTAGCTACTGCACCGCGGCGCGTGTGAAATCGGCCCGAGTCAGGCAAGAAGACGAATCGACGAGCACCGAAGCGGGTGTCCAGCCCAGAGCCCTCGAGTAGCGCCTCCGGCTCAAGAACCAGGCCTCAACGCGCTCCAGTGCACTCCAGATGGCCAATTCAGGCAACTATTTGCCCACGAAAGCGAACTGGCGAGCACTGAAGCGCGTTGCCCGGCGCAGAACCCCGAGCCAGCGAAAAACGCTCCTCCCGCGATCCCGCGGAAGGAGCGTTCCACTTGTCATGGCGGAGGTACTCGGTGCACTTCGTGCACCTCGACCTCTCGCTTGACCTCGGGAAAGAAAACAAGTCTTCTTTCCGCTCGGTCTGTGCGGAGGTGGCGAGATTTGAACTCGCGATGGGGTTGAGCCCCAAACCCGCTTAGCAGGCGGGCGCCATAGACCTGACTAGGCGACACCTCCAGGCGGCCGGACGCATCTACTCATCCAGACGACTGTCCAAGGCTAGCGACAACCGGCCGCTTCCGCAAAGCGTCGGGCTCCTGCCGGGTTGAAGACGGCACGCCAGAACCGCGACACAGCACCCGGCAAGCCCAGACGGATACCCCGCCCCACAAAGTTTCGGCCCCTGGTGGGATGGTCCCGCTTCGGGCAGACGATTACGCTTCGCTAAAGTGAGTTGCACGTACTCTCTGCACGAAGGGAAGTCTGATCTTGCCGCTGCCGAGTGACGACGGCCGACAGGCAACCCCGGCACGACGCGGATATTCCGAGGAAGCGCGGGATGCCGCCGCCAGCAGGCCAGTCGAACCATCGCCCGACGGCGCCCACTGGGGCGCACGCCGTGGTGACCCTCTCGCATCCCCATCAGCATCCGACGCACAGCAGGGCGCGTCGTACGCCGCGTCATACTCCGAGGAATCGGCCCCTGCTCCGAAACGGGCCGGCGGCACCTATGGCGCTGCCCGCGGCGAGACACCTCCCCCACCACCAGTTTCCACTCCAGAGCCGGCCCAGGCCCAAGCTCCGAAACCCGATCGCCGATTCCGCGGTTCCATCATCCGAACCATCGGCAGCACCATCGTGCCCGGTCTCGGTATGCTCGGCACCCGCTTGCATCGCCTCGGAGTGATCCTGCTGACGCTGATCCTGGTCGCATTCATCGCCCTGATCATCGTCCTGCGCAATCCCCTGCTCACAGCAGGAAGCGCCTTGCAGACCGGCTGGATGCGCACGATCGCAATCAGCCTGATCGTGGTGGCCGGTCTCTGGGTGAGCGTGATCATCGGCACCTATCTGGTCTCGCGGCCGCGCACACTGAGCAACGGCCAGCGCACCATCGGAGGGATCGCGGTCGGATTACTGACCTTCATCGTCAGCGCCCCACTGGCCGTCGCCTCCGCGTATTCGTTCGAGACCGCGCGACTGTCGAGCGATCTATTCGGCTCGGAGAACAACTCTCAGTCGCAGACGCGTCCAACGCTTGAGAAGAACGACCCCTGGGCCGACAAGGAGCGCGTCAACATCCTGCTGGCAGGCGGCGATTCGGGGGCCGGACGCGAGACCGAACTGGGCGTGCGAACCGACACCATGATGATGGCGTCGATCGACACCAAGACCGGTGCGACCCTGATCATTCAACTGCCGCGCAACCTGCAATACCCCATCTTCGCGCCCGACTCGCCGCTGGCGCAGGCCTTCCCCTACGGCTTCGACGACGGTTCGGACGCATTCCTCAGCTCCGTCTGGGAGGATGCCCCCACGATGTACCCCGAGCTCTTCGAAAACACTGACTACCCCGGTGCCGACGCGCTGAAATGGGCATTCGAAGGCGTCACCGGGCAAAAGGTCGACTACTTCGTCCTAGTGAACATCGACGGTCTGGTGAAGCTGGTTGACGCCATGGGCGGCGTCACGGTCAACGTGAACTTCCCGATCGCCAAAGGCGGCAGCACCTCAGACGGAAACTGTGGAGAACTCGGCTGGATCCCTGAGGGACCCACCCAGCACCTGGGCGGTGACGACGCCATGTGGTACGCCCGTAGCCGATGCAACTCTCCCGGCGGCGACTTCGGACGCATGCAGCGCCAGTCCTGCCTGGTGAATGCCGTCATTGATCAGGCGGATCCGGCCACCATGTTGACCCGGTACGAAGACATCGCCCAGGCAGCCGGAGACATGGTCTCCACCGACATCCCGCAGGAGCATCTCTCCGCGATCGTCGATCTCGCCGGACGCATCCAGAAGGGCGGCGTCGTGAACCGGATCTCGTTCGTGCACGGCATCAATGGGTATGACTCGTCGGCTCCCGATTTTGACCAGATGCATACCGAGATCTCGGACGCCATCGCCGCCACGCAAGAACAAGTTGAAGCCAAGAACGCACCGCAGCCCACCGAGCCGGCCCCGGCGACCACCGAGACCGCTGAGGCGCCCGCTCCCGTCGAGTCCGACACCCCAGCCGAACCAATCAGCGGTGAGGCCGAGAACGTCGCCGATAGCTGCGGGTACCACCATGAAGAGCCCGAGGGCGATTGGTACATCCCGGATTCCGTGCCGGTCTACACGCCACCTGACTCCGAGCCCGCGCAGACCCAGCGCTGACCTGCTAGACGGCCCGCCCGGGGTCAGTTGCCCAGCGCTTGCAGGCGAACCGCGATATCGTCCGTGAGCGCCTTCATCTGATCGTCTGCGACACCACCGGGCGCTTGGATGAAGGTGCGCTCAACATGGCCGCTGCCGATCACCAGCCTGGCGCCGTCGGGCGTGGCAGAAACCGAATCGACATCGATCCAGGCACCCGACTTGTGATAACCGGGTCCGCTCACCTGGAAGCCGTCGGGGCTCAACACGACGTAGAGCGTCCGATTCGAGACGAAGGTCAATGCGGCAACGCCGAGGCCTAGCCCGAAGACGGCCAGCACAGCGCCCACGATCACCTGCCAGACCACTGTGGCCGAACCGCCGAGCCCCAGCCAGAGCAACGCGATGCCGGTGATCAACAGTCCGGCCGCCAGCACCCAGGCTCGCACCGGATTCTGGGGTTTCAGGGCGTAGTGGTTGGTCTGAGGGTCACCAGAGGTGGCTTGAGTCATGGAGGCGCTCTCCTTCCGCGGCACACCCGTTCCCTGCGTAGCGGCGGCGAGAGTGGGATTCGAACCCACGGAGGTTTCCCTCGGCCGCTTTCAAGGCGGCTGCACTCGTCCACTATGCGATCTCGCCGAGGCAAAACCATGGTAGCCCACCGCGCACCATAGGTCAGATGGCAGGCTGGAGTCATGCATGCGATCACACTCGATGGTTTCGGCGGACCGGAGAAGATGCATTGGTCCGAGGTTCCCGATCTGCATCCCGGGCCCGGTCAGTTGCGCATCCGCACGGCGGCTGTCGGCGTCAATCGGGCCGACCTGCTGCAACGGCAGGGCTACTACCCGCCGCCGGCCGGCGCATCCGAGATTCTGGGTCTGGAGTGCTCTGGGGTGGTCGACGAGATCGGCGAGGGCGTCGAAGGCTGGCAGCTCGGCGATCGGGCGGTCGCACTGCTCGACGGCGGCGGCTACGCCACCCACGTCGTGGTGCCCGCCGGCCAGGCGATCAGGCCTCCCAAAGGCATCGACCTGGTCAGCGCGGCGGGCGTCATCGAGGTGGCGGCGACGGTCATGTCGAATCTCGACCGGGTTCAGCTGGGCAGCGGCGAATGGTTCTTGGTACACGGCGGTGCCGGCGGTATCGGCAGCTTCGCCATTCCGTACGCGCGTGCGCTGGGTGCCCACGTGGCGACAACCGCGTCCGAGGCCAAGCTCGAGCATTGCCGCAGGCTGGGGGCAGAGATCGTCATCGACTACTCCGACGACTGGCTGACCCAGCTCATGATGGCCACTGCCGACCGCGGAGTCGATGTCATTCTCGACATCATCGGTGCCAAGTATCTGGCCGACAACGTCGCTGCGCTGCGCGACGACGGACGACTGGTGATCATCGGCATGCAGAAAGGCACCAAGGCCGAGCTGAACATCGCCAAACTGCTCAACAAGCGAGGTACCATCACCGCCACGAGCCTGCGTGGACGCCCGGCCGCGCAGAAGGCCGAGATCTGTCAGCAGGTCGCCGAGCGCGTCTGGCCGCTGATCGAAGCGGGCCGGATCAAGTCGGCACCAGAAACCCGCGTCGAGATTCAGGACGCAGCCGAGGCCCATCGGCTGCTCGCGTCCGGGGACGTTATCGGCAAGGTCATCCTGACCGTCTGAGGGCCTTCTGGGGGGATGAGGAGCGATTCTCTCGCGCCACCAGATCGGGCATAACTATGCGGTCGGACGAATACTCATCCCTCGTGTCACGCTAAACCCGTGGTTTCACAACGGCATAACTTTCAGTTATCCTTGTCTTCGTGTCCAAGGTTCTGACTTCACTTCCGGCCGGCGAGCGCGTCGGCATCGCTTTCTCGGGCGGCCTCGATACCTCCGTCGCAGTCGCATGGATGCGCGAGAAGGGCGCGATCCCATGCACCTACACCGCGAACATCGGTCAGTACGACGAGCCCGACATCGATTCGGTGCCCGGCCGCGCGCTGGCGTACGGCTCCGAGATCTCGCGACTGGTCGACTGCCGGGCGTCCCTGGTGGAGCAGGGCCTGGTCGCCCTGCAGTGCGGCGCATTTCATATCACCTCGGCCGGCAAGCCGTACTTCAACACCACCCCGATCGGACGCGCGGTGACCGGCACCATGCTGGTGCAGGCAATGGCTCAAGACGATGTCTCGATCTGGGGCGACGGGTCGACCTATAAGGGCAACGACATCGAGCGGTTCTACCGCTACGGCCTGATGGCCAACCCGCAGCTGCGTATCTATAAGCCGTGGCTCGACACCGATTTCGTCTCCGAGCTCGGCGGACGCGACGAGATGAGCCAGTGGCTGGTCGAACGCGATCTGCCGTACCGCGACTCCAAGGAGAAGGCCTACTCCACCGACGCCAACATCTGGGGCGCCACCCACGAGGCCAAGACCTTGGAGAGCCTCGATGTCTCCCTGGAGTCGGTCGAGCCGATCATGGGCGTGAAGTTCTGGGATCCGGCGGTCGAGATCACCCCCGAGGTCATCACCGTCGCGTTCGAGCAGGGCTACCCCGTAGCTATCAACGGCGAGCGCTTCGACGATCATGTGGCGCTGGTCATGCGGGCCAACGAGATCGGTGGACGCCACGGCCTGGGCATGAGCGATCAGATCGAGAACCGCATCATCGAGGCCAAGAGCCGCGGCATCTACGAGGCGCCCGGGATGGCGCTGCTGTTCATCTGCTACGAGCGGCTGCTGAATGCCATCCACAACGAGGACACGCTGGCCAACTACCACACCGAGGGACGCCGGTTGGGCCGGCTGCTCTATGAGGGCCGCTGGTTCGACCCGCAGTCACTGATGATCCGCGAGTCGTTGCAGCGCTGGGTCGCCTCGGTGGTGACCGGCGAGGTCACGGTGAAGCTGCGCCGTGGCGACGATTACACGATCGTGTCGACCGATGGCCCGGGCTTCAGCTACCAGCCCGAGCGACTATCGATGGAGCGCGTCGAAGACTCGGCATTCGGCCCGCTGGACCGCATCGGACAGCTGACGATGCGCAACCTGGACATCACCGATTCGCGGGCCAAGCTGGAGCAGTACGTGCAGCAGGGCCAGCTTGTCGGCGGCGACACCCGGGAGCTCATCGGTCGGCTGGAGGCAGGCGAGGCCCACAAGATGGGCGGCTCGCGTCCGACCACGGACGAAGAGGCTGCCCTCGACCGCGCCGCGATGGAGTTCGGCGTCGACTAGGGTCCTTAGGAGTCGCGAGCTTCCGGTCGCGGTTCGGAAACTCCGGTTCGCGGGTCCGCCGGGTTCGTAGGTTCCCGTGTCATGGCGATCACCCAGGCACGTCTACGCCATGTCACCAGCATCTCGGCTACCGCGAGATAGTTCATCGACCCGTCAGCGACCCCGATGACCAGCTGATAGGCAGGCTCGTCGGGCACATCGACCTGTTCGCCGTTCAAGCCACAGAAAACCACCAGGGCAAGCCAACCGAGTCGTCTATTTCCGTCGACCAATGCGTGATTGCGGACGAGCGACTCGAGCAACGCCGCTGCTTTGAGATCCAAGCCCTCATAAGCTTCCTGGCCCAGGATTGTCGCCTGCGGACGATGGACCGCTGAGTCGAGAAGACCGACATCCCGCACCGGACCGACGCCGAGATCCTCAGTCAGGATGAGAAGATCCTCGAGACTCAAATAGCGAGTCATTCTCCGAGACGTTTCAGCACGGTGGCATAGCGCTCGCGAGCAGCCACGGAAAGCTCTCGGACGTCTGCCTCATGCACCGAGCGAGCTGCGGCGGCACGGATCGCACGCAGTATCGCCTCTTGCTTGCTCACTCCTTCCGTCTCCGCCAGGAGCGCGAGGGTGCGCTCGTCCTCAGGGTTCAGTCGTAGGGTCATCGCCATAGTCAGATGATACCGTTTCGATACCAGCATCTCCTGCGGTCAGAGTCAGATGACCGCGCTCGGCAACTCCTCGCCGGCGAAGTGAGCCGTCAGGTTGTCGCGCATCAGCTGGCCCATGGCCATCCGGGTCTCCACGGTGCCGGACGCCTGGTGGGGCTGGAGCACGACGTTCTCCAGGGCAACGAACCGCGGGTTGATATTCGGCTCGCCATCGAAGACGTCTAGGCCGGCGGCGCCGAGCTTGCCTGACTCGAGAGCGTCGAGCAGGGCGTCCTCGTCCACATTGGACGCGCGCGACACGTTGATCAGGATGCCGTCGGGGCCGACCGCCTCGATGACTTCCTTGTTCACGATGTGGCGGGTCTGCGCGGAGGCGGCCAGGGTCACCAGGTAGAAGTCGGAGCGCTCGGCCAGCGCCACCGGGTCGGCGATGAACTCCCAGTCGGGTGCGTAGTCTTTGGCGGCGATGTCGCTGTAGGCGATATCCATGTTGAAGGCGGCCAGGCGCTTGGCCACCTCGAAGCCGATACGGCCGAGCCCCAGCACGCCGGCCTTCTTACCGGTCACCTTGTGCTGCAGCGGGTAGAGCCCCTCGGACGCCCACTTGCCGCTCCGAGCCCAGGCCTCGCCGCCGACGACACCGCGCGAAACGGCGAGCGCCAGCGCGACGCCCAGGTCGGCCACGTCATCGGTCAGCACACCGGGCGTGTTGGTGACGCGAATGCCGCGAGCACGAGCAGCGTCCAGGTCAACGGCGTCGAAGCCGACACCATTGATCGCGATGATCTCGAGGTTCGGCAGCGCAGCGATCAGCTCGGCGTCGGCACCGAGCTCACCGCGGGTCGCGATCGCACGAATGCTCGGGCCGACCTCAGCCAGCAGCGCGGCCTTGTCGTCCGCCTCGAAGTACTTGTGCACCACGTAGGACTCATCCAGCGCTTCCTGGTCCCATTCCGGGTAGGGGCCGATCTGCAGGAGTTCTGGTTTGCTCATTGATCCTCCGAAGCTAGGCCGCCGAGCCGACAGGTGATCCCTGGCAGCGCTGGCGGTGAAGACGATATGTTCGTACTTAACCTATCGTGACGTCATCCGGCTGTCATCGGTGTTGGCATTACTTGCCATCAGTCTCTGATACGAAGCGACGAGCAGAAACCGCAATTCGACGCGCTGGTTCATCGTCAGGCCCTAGGCCTCGATCAGGCTAAATTCGAACTGTGACCACCCGCGACTTGGACCCGATCGAAACCCTCACCAGCTGGCTCACTGATGCCCGCTCCGCCGTGTTCTTCGGAGGTGCTGGTGTCTCAACGGCGTCTGGTATCCCCGATTTCCGCTCGGCCGCCGGACTCTACGCCAGCCAGCAGAACACCGGACGCTCCCCCGAGTACCTGCTCAGCCACGACTGCCTGATGAACGAGCCCGAGGAGTTCTTCGCCTTCCACCGCACCAATCTGGTGCATCCCGACGCCAAGCCCAACCGCGCGCACACCGCATTGGCCGAGCTGGAATTGTCCGGACATCTGGCCGCGGTGGTCACCCAGAACATCGACGGCCTGCACCAGTTGGCCGGCTCCAAGACGGTCTACGAGCTGCACGGATCGGTCGAGCGCAACCACTGTATGAGTCGCGCCCACCACGCCTTTGGCCTGGACGAGATCCCCGACGAGCCCCTCGTCCCGATCTGTCCGCTCTGTGGTGCGATCGTCCGGCCCGATGTGGTGCTCTACGGCGAGGGACTCGATCCGGCCACCGTGGACGCCTCGATCGAGGCCATCCAACAGGCCGACGCACTGATCGTCGGCGGCACCTCGCTCAACGTCTACCCGGCCGCCGGCCTGCTGCAGTACTATCCGGCGCACCGGCTCGTGCTGATCAATCTGACGAGCACCCCGATGGATTCCCGCGCCGACCTGGTCATTCACGAACCGGTCGATCAGGTGCTCGGACACGTTAGCGATCTGATCCACGACACCCGCTGATCCAGGCACGCATATCGCTCACTCATCGCCTGCGCAGAACGCTCACAGCTGAGTATCCGTACTCATCCCGACGCATGTACTTCGCCCTACCCCCAAAACCAGTAGCTGCACGCTATCGAGGCATTGGCCATTCCTGGAAGTCTGATTACACCGTAAACCGCTGGTAACCCCACCGGCGCGGTGACGAGAAAGAGACTGACATGACGACCACGACTCCTGACGACCTGCTTGGCTGCGTCCAGAACGACGACTTGTTCCAGGATGTGCTTCTCGAAGACCCCAGCGCGGCACAAACCGCCACCGAGCGTCGCCGTCAGGCTTCCTTGATGCGCAAGGCCGAGAGCCTCTGCCTCGATTGCCCCGTGATGATCGACTGCCTCTACGGAGCGGTCGTCCGGCATGATGTCGCCGGCTACTGCGCCGGCACCACCGCTCGGCAGCGTCAGGAGATGCGCCGGATCCTTGGAGTCCAGGTCGAGCCCGAGAACTTCGACAGCTTCGCCGGCGCCAGCCCCGCCCACCAGGTTGATCATGGCGAGGTACTGCGGCTGCGCCGCTCCGATCCGACGGCCTCCCTGGAATCGATCGCGCAGCAGTTGGGATGCTCGCTGTCGACTGTCAAGCGCCACCTGCGCAAGGCCCGCCGTGGTGAGCCGGTCGGGCGCCCGAAGGTCGCCATGGTGCCCCCCACCGTGGAACAGGTCATCGCGGCATACCAGCAGGTGGTCACCCGAAAGCCCACCGAACGCGCCGCCCGCAAGGCCGCCTGAGGCTGCGCCCCACTCACTGAACGATAGGCGTCCACTCCAGGACCAGCCCGACGGCTTCCACGAAGGAATCGGCCAGATAGGTGGGTTCCGGCAGACCGGCCGGATAAGCGCGGCCACGGCGCAGCCAGACCGAGCCCAGCCCTGCGGCTATCGCACCGCAGATGTCCGCCTGGGCCGAGTCTCCGATCATCCAGCCGCCCGCCAGGCTGCCGCCGGCCTGGCGGGCGGCGATCCGGAAGATCTCGGGATCCGGCTTCTTCACACCGACCGTTTCGCTCACGACCATGCCCGCGACATGATCGGCCAGCCCCAGCCTGGCCACCTTGGCCTGCTGCTGCGAGGGGCGGCCGTTGGTCACAATGAACGGCTCGAAACCGGCTGCGCGCGCGGCGTCCAGGGCCTCGGTGATGCCTGGGACCGGCCGAAGCTCGTCGAGGGTGCCCGCTCGCAAGACCGCGATGATCTCTACCCGCTCGGCCGGGGAGAGATCGAGTAGCTCGGCGAGATCAGCGGCCACGTCCGGCTTGTTCCGCAACCCGTCGCCGTCCGCGATCGTCATCGCGTCGATCAGCTCACCATCGGCGCTGCCGTAGCGGTCCAGCAGGTATTTGTCGGCCCACCGCCGAAAAGAGGACGCGCGGTCGGAGATCGTGTTGTCCAGATCGACGAACAGCATTGGCATGCGCACAGTCTAGGGTGAGTATTTGATCACCCCGTCCAACCAGCGAGGCGGAGTGCTAAATCCTTTGACCACACGGCACAATGGGCAACAGTCCGCCGTCGAGCGAAAGACCTGGAGATCGTGAGCGCATTGATAGAAGCACATGCCACCGCGGGAGCGAGCCGTGAGGAATTGATCGCCAAGCTGGCGCCGTTGGGAGTCTCCTTCGGATACCAGAGCACCTCCGGCAAGTGGGCAGAAACCCCAACCACCACGCTCGAGATGGTCAACGACAGCTTTCCGGCTTCGGACGCGGTGGCAAGCACCGGCGCACCGATCGTCTGTACCCCGGGACGTTGGCATCCCGAGCTCTTCGGCACCCTGATCCTGGAGGACGGTTTCAACATCCAGGTGCACGGCGTTGTGGACGTCTACGGCTACCACATTCTGTATACGCGCGAAGGCGTACGCCGGTTCGTGCTGGCCGCTCCCGAGCGGCTGAAGGTGCCCGAGCGCGGCTGGGGCTGGCAGATCCAGCTTTACGCCACCCGCACCCGCCGGTCGTGGGGTATCGGCGACTTCCGCGATCTCGGCCTGATCTGCCGGCTCGCGGCCGCCCAAGGCGCGGCCTGCGTCCAGGTGTCGCCCGTGCATGCGATCGCGCCGCTGGCATCACCCCAGCCTTCGCCGTACTCGCCTGCGTCCCGGCTCTTCTTGAACCTGCTGCATGTGGCACCCGGACGAGCTTTCGGCGCCGAACGAGTCAACCTTTCCGATCTGGACGTCAAGGGCCGTGCGCTGAACAACGAGCGCCTCATCGACCGCGACGTGATCTGGGCGCTGAAGCTCGAAGCACTCGAGCGCATCTTTGAGCAGGTCAAGGACGAGCCCAACGTCGAATTCGAGACCTGGCGCGCCGATCACGGTCAGCAGTTGCGCCGCTTCGCGGTCTGGTCGGTGATCGCCGAGACCCAACAGCACAGCGACTGGCGGAACTGGCCCGAAGAGCTGCGCCGCCCCGACTCGCCAGGTGTCGCGGAATTCGCGCGTGAGCACGCCGAACGCGTCCGCTTCCATACCTGGGCGCAGTGGGTGGCATCGGTGCAATATCAGGAGGCCTGCAGCTACGGTGTCGACGTCATCGCCGACCTCGCAGTGGGCTTCGATGCGGGCAGCGCAGACGCCTGGGCATTTCAGGATCTGCTCAACTTCAACTTCGAGATCGGTGCCCCGCCGGACTCACACAACACCGAAGGCCAGCGTTGGGGGCTGCCGCCGTTCAACCCGCAGTCGATGGTGCAGGCCGATTTCGCACCCTTCGTCGAGATGGTGCACGCCGCTCTCGCCTACGCAGGCAGCCTGCGGATGGACCACGTCATGCAGCTCTGGCGCCTCTATTGGGTGCCGGTGGCGGCCGGGGCCGCCGATGGCGTCTACGTCTACTACCCGGTGGACGCCCTGCTGGCGATCCTGCGGATCGAGGCGATGCGCGCCGACGCCTGGATCGTCGGTGAGGACATGGGTACCGTCGCCGCAGGAGTTCGCGAGACGATGGCCGATATCGGCATGCTGGGCAATCGCTCGGGGATGCGGACGCCTATCGACGATTTCCCGCTACTGGGTATCGGCACCAGCTCGACTCACGACCAGGTGAGCGTGGCAGGCCTGCTGACCGGCAGCGACGTGGCCGACCTGAAGCGAATCGGCAAGAATGCCGACTGGGCTCAGACCGAACACACCCGCCGCACGCTCGCCGAATTGGCGCACATCGATCCCGAGCGGGAGCCGGCTGCTATGACCACCGCAGACGTGAAGTCGGCGGTGACCGCGCGTTACAGGATGCTCTCACATGCCGATTCGATCATTATCGTGGTCAATATCGACGACGCGGCGATGGTCGCCGAGCGCCCGAATATGCCCGGCACGGTCGACAGCTACCCGAACTGGCGGATCGCGCTGCCGGGCTTCGTGGACGACATCATCACCTCGCCGCTGGCCGATGATCTGGTTCAGCTGATGCACGAAAGCCGGTGAGGCGTTTACCGGAACGTTATGAGTTTCTTCCCTCCGGGTCCGCTGGCTAGCGCCTATGCGTAGCAAGATGGACGAATAGGCGAAAGACAACGCTCGGAGGTTATGCCGGCAGGCAATACGGCTTGCCGGCGGAATCTCCCAACTCTCACAGTGGAGGAGATGCTGATGTCAAGGAAACTCATTCGTCCGCTCGCCATTTCAAGCGCGGTCGTGCTCACGATGGGCATGGCCGCTTGCGGCTCTGATTCTGGTGGCGGATCTGGCGCGTCCTCGTCGGTGGACTGTTCGGCTTTCAGCTCCTACGGCGATCTGTCGGGCACGACCGTCTCGGTCTATACCGCGATCGTCTCACCGGAGGCCGATCCGTACGTCGACTCGTTCAAGGCGTTCGAGCAGTGCACCGGGGCAACCATCGACTACCAGGGCGACAAGGCTTTCTCCGAGCAGATTTCGGTACGAGTGCAAGGTGGCAACGCCCCGGATATCGCATTCGTCCCGCAACCCGGACTCGTGGAGACCCTGGTCGCGTCCGGCAAGGCGGTGGCCGCACCGGCTGACACCGAGGCCAATGTCGACAAGTATTTCAGCGAAGACTGGAAGGCCTACGGCACCGTCGATGGCACCTTCTATGCGGCACCCCTGGGCGCCTCGGTGAAGTCGCTGGTCTGGTATTCGCCGTCGGCATTCGCCGATGCCGGCTACGAGGTGCCCGAGACCTGGGACCAGATGATGGATCTCACCGCGAAGATCGCGGCCGATCACACCGACGGCCTGACCAAGCCATGGTGCGTGGGATTCGGTGACGGCGCATCCACCGGCTGGGTGGGCACCGACTGGATCGAAGACGTGATGCTGCGCACCACCGACGGCCCGACCTACGACAAGTGGGTCAGCCACCAGATCCCGTTCAACGATTCCCAGGTGGTCAACGCCTTCGACACCACGGGCAAGATCCTGAAGAACAATGACTACGTCAACGGCGGTCTGGGCGATTCCAAGACCATCGCCACAACGGCGTTCACCGATGCCGGCCTGCCGATTCTCGATGGCACCTGCTTCCTTCATCGCCAGGCGTCCTTCTACGGCAGCTCCTGGCCCGAGGGCACCCAGGTCGGCCCCGATGGCGACATCTGGGCGTTCTATCTGCCGGCCGTGAACCCGGATCAGGCCAAGCCGGTGATCGGCGGCGGCGACTTCGCGCTCGCCTTCTCCGATCGCCCGGAGGTTCAGGCCTTCCAGAGCTACCTGTCGAGCGCAGAATGGGCGAATGAGCGGGCGAAGGCCACCACAGCCGGTGGTGCAGTCAGCGCCAACTCGGGTCTGGACACCTCGCTGTTGACCAATGACGTCGACAAGCTCTCGGTCGAGCTGTTGACCGACCCGAACGCGGTCTTCCGCTTCGATGGGTCCGACCTGATGCCCAGTGCCGTCGGCGCGGGCACCTTCTGGACGGCGATGGTCGACTGGGTGACCACGGATGCGACCTCCCAGCAGGTCACCGATCAGGTCGAGAGGAGCTGGCCGTCCTGATCTTTGACTGTCGTCAACTTCCGTAGTCACTAGGATGTTCCCGATGACCGACCGGTGCGGGCCGCAGAT
>NZ_JAVTWX010000062.1:0-10745 GCF_032229645.1 Brooklawnia sp. | reverse complement strand
ATCGCCTGCGTGATCACCTCGTCGACCTCCTCAACGGTGGTCGCCTTCAGCCCGACGCAACCCAATGCCTCGGCCAACAGCGGGAAGTTCGGCACCTGGTCGGTCTTGAGATCGGTGTTCGAGTAGCGGCCTTCGTAGAAGAGGGTCTGCCACTGACGGACCATTCCCAGCACGTTGTTGTTGATGACCGCGATCTTGATCGGAATATCGTTCAAAGCGCAGGTAGCCAGTTCCTGATTGGTCATCTGGAAGCAGCCGTCGCCGTCGATGCCCCACACGACCTTATCGGGCATTCCGACCTTGGCGCCCATCGCTGCCGGCACGCAGTATCCCATCGTCCCCGCGCCGCCCGAGGTCAGCCAGCGGCCCGGCTTGGTGAACGGCAGGAAATGAGCCGACCACATCTGGTGCTGACCAACGCCGGAGACGAAGATCGCGTCATCGCCGGCCATCTCGCCGATACGCTTGATCACGTACTGCGGGGTGAGTCGACCATCGGTGCTTTCGGTCCATCCGACCGGATAGCGCTGCTTGAGCCCTTGCAGATAGTCGATCCATCGCTGGTAGCTGGGGATCTTCTCATGCCGCAAGGCGTCGACCAGTCCCGACAGGAAGACCTTCGCATCACCAACGACCGGCACGTCCACGACCCGGTTCTTACCGATCTCTGCGGGATCGATGTCGGCGTGAATGACCTTGGCATCGGGGGCAAACGAGTCAAGCCGGCCGGTGACCCGGTCATCGAAGCGCGTGCCGATCGCGATCAGCAGGTCCGACTTCTGCAAGGCCGCCACGGCCGAGACACAACCATGCATGCCGGGCATGCCCATGTTGAGCGGGTCGTCGTCCGGGAAGACACCGCGCGCCATCAAGGTAGTGACGATCGGGATGTCGGCGAGTTCGATCAGATCGGCCAGTTCCTGCCAGGCGCGGGCCCGCACCACGCCGCCGCCGATGTAGAGCACCGGGCGCTTCGCCTCGCAGATCAGTCTGGCGGCCTCTTTGACCTGCCGATTGTGCGGCTGCGTGTTGGGCTTGTAACCCGGCAGCTTCAGCTCGTCGTCGTAGTCGAAGGGCGCGCTGCCTGCCAGAGCATCCTTGGAGATGTCGACCAACACGGGTCCCGGACGACCGGTTGCGGCGATATGGAATGCCGCCTTGATGGCCTCCGGGATGTCCGCGGTGCGCTTGATCAAGAAGTTGTGCTTGGTGATCGGCATCGTGATACCGCGAATGTCGGCCTCTTGGAATGCGTCGGTTCCGATGAATGCCGAATTGACCTGTCCGGTGATCGCGACCATCGGCACCGAGTCGAGATTGGCGTCGGCAAGCGCAGTGACCAGGTTCGTGGCCCCCGGACCAGAGGTTGCGATACACACCCCGACGCGACCCGTGGCGACTGCGTAGCCCTCGGCCGCATGTCCGGCGCCCTGCTCGTGGCGGACCAGGATGTGACGAATGGACGAATCGAAGAGCGGATCATAGGCGGGCAGGATCGCGCCGCCCGGAATGCCGAAGGCTACTTCCACACCGCAGCGCTCCAATGACGCGACGAGCGCCTGTGCTCCGGTCATGATCGGCAGATCGGCTGGCTGGATTGCCATCGGCGACTTCCTTCCTGTGTGGTGACGGGTCTGATGCAATAAAAAACCCCCGCTGCCGCGATGGCAGGCGAGGGAGCGCTTCGTCGGTTCTGACGAAGCGCTAGTTAAGTACGAGACCCTGTCGGTTATGCACGTAGTAATACTCGCACGCAGAGCCAAACGACGCCAAAGCCGTCTCGCATTGCGAACACGTTACAGCCGCCGGAGGCGGAACCCGGAGACCGATGACCGCCGGGGGCACACTCTCAGGCCAGCCGGACCGGGAAGCCCGCCGTGTCGAGGGCCACTTTGACCTCGCCGACCGTCAGCACACCGAAATGGAAGACGCTCGCTGCCAGCACCGCGTCCGCGCCGGCCCGCGCCGCGTCAACGAAATGGCTGACCGTACCCGCACCGCCGGAGGCGATCAGCGGAACGTCGATCACCTCGCGAACGTCGGCGATCATCTCAAGGTCGAAGCCGTCGGTGGTACCGTCCGCATCCATCGAATTGAGCAGCACCTCCCCGACACCGCGCTCGCAGGCCTCCTTGACCCATTCGATGGCGTCCAGGCCTGCTGAGGTGCGTCCACCATGAGTGGTCACGCCGTAGCCGGACGGCATTCCCGGCTCACGCCGGGCGTCCAGGCTGAGCACCAGCACCTGGTTGCCGAATCGTCCGGTGATCTCGTCGATGACCCCGGGACGAGCGATGGCACCGGTGTTGATGCCGACCTTGTCCGCACCGCAGCGCAGCAACGCGTCCACGTCGTCGACACTGCGGATGCCGCCTCCGACGGTCAGCGGAATGAAGACCGATTCGGCGCACCGGGTGACGACCTCACGGGTAGTCTCGCGTCCCCTCGACGACGCGGAGATGTCGAGGAAGGTGACTTCGTCGGCGCCCTGCTCGTTGTAACGGGCGGCCAGCTCGACGGGATCACCGGCGTCCCGCAGGTTCTGGAAGTTGACGCCCTTGACCACCCGACCGTCGGTGACGTCGAGGCAAGGAATCACACGAATAGCCACAGCCATAGGGCAAAGGTTACCGTCGACGCCTCTGGGGTCCGCGTCAGTCGTCGTCGGGGGCGAAGTCGGCGATATCGCGGCGCATCACGTTCACCAGCCGGCGACATGAGGCGGCCAGCGTCCCGGTGCCGGGCGCCTGGGCGATCTGGCCCGCCAGATCGATGACCTGACGCACCCAGCGAACGAAATCTCCTGCCGGCAGCCCGCTGGAGGCCAGCACCTCGGCCAGACTCATCCCGGATGCCCACTGGTAGGCGGCCTCTGCGAAGCCGATATCGGGAGCCGGCGTGCGATCGACACGGTTGTCCCGCTCGACCATCCCCAGATCGCGCCAAAGCTTGCGCACCCGGCTCTGTGCCTGCTCACTGGCCGAATCGGGCATCCGATGCGGCTGGCCTTGCCGGTCACCGCGCGATTCGAAGACCAGGCCCGACAGCACCGCCGCCAATGCGGGCACCTCGAGATCATCGAAGACTCCCTCGACGATGCTCTCGGCCACCAGCAGGTCGAGCTCGTTATAGATGCGCGCCAGCATGGCACCACGCTCGGTCAGCGTGTCGCCTTCCAGGTAGCCGAGCGAGTCGAGCACCCCGCAGATCCGGTCGAAGCGGGTCGCGATCGACTGCGCGCGAGCCCTGGCCTTCGCCCTCGTCCGCTGATGGCCGCGACTCAGCCGCAACGCCTGCTCGGCGGCCCGGGCATGCTCCTCGCGATCGGGGCAATCGTGACAGGGGTGGGCGCGCAGCTGCGCGCGCAGGTCGGCGATTTCGGTGGCCAGCTGAGCATCGGCGGGTGCGCGGCCGGCCCGCATCGGGCGATCTCCCAGCGATTCGGCCCGCGCAACCAGCGAGTTGCCCAGCTGCCGGCGATCAGCGGCCGAGCGCACATCGAACTTCCTCGGCACCCGCACCCGCGAGGTCGCCGAGACGGGCTGATTGACATCATTCTCGGTCAACTGGACGATCTGGCGTGCCAGGGTCATCACGGTCGGCCACTGCTGCTGACTCTTGACCGGTGTGATGAGCGCCGCCCAGCCCTGGTGTTTGCCCGACGGAACCCAGAAGACGTCGCCGGTCGCCAGACCGGCCAGCGCATCGGCGATATCAGCCTTGTGATCGCGCTTGCGTTCCTTCGCGACTTCGGCCTCCAGCGCGCCGATGCGGTCACGCAGTTCCGCGTACTCGCGGAAGTCTCCGCGATCGCATTCGGCCCGCCGCCAGAAGACCTCGGCCTGCTCGTCGTCCCGGGAGGCCTGGCGGGCCAGCGCCACCACCTTGCGGTCGGTCTGGAACTGCGCGAAGCTCTGCTCCAGCAACGCGCGGGCCCGCACCCGGCCGATCGAACCCACCAGGTTGACCGCCATGTTGTAGGTCGGTGCGAAACTCGAGCGCAGCGGATAGGTACGTCTGGACGCCAACCCCGCCAGCGCGCGCGGATCCATTCCCGGCTGCCAGAAGACCACGGCGTGGCCTTCGACGTCGATGCCGCGCCGGCCCGCCCGTCCGGTCAGCTGGGTGAATTCGCCCGGGCTCAGCTCAGCATGGGTCTCGCCGTTGAATTTCACGAGTTTCTCGACGACCACGGTGCGCGCCGGCATGTTGATGCCCAGCGCAAGGGTCTCGGTTGCGAAGACGACCTTCACCAGGCCTTGGACGAAGCCCTCCTCCACGATCACCTTGAAGACCGGCAGCAAGCCCGCGTGATGGGCAGCGATGCCGCGTCCAAGGGCCTCGACGAAGGTGTCCCAGTCGAGCGCCCGCTTGTCGGCAGCACTGAGTGCGCCCGCATGCTGCTCGGCGATCTGCAAGAGCCGCTCGCGCTCCGCGCGATCGGTGAGCCGAACGTCGGAACCCAGCAGTTGCCGGACCGCCTGATCGCAGCCCTGTCTGCTGAAGATGAAGAAGATCGCGGGCAGCAGGTCTTGTTGTGCCAGCGCCTCCACCGCACCGTCGCGCCTGGGCGGGCGCACCACCTGGCCCGAGCCGGAACCGGCGCGCTGCCTGGCCTCGATCTTGCCGCGCACCCGGCGGCCGCGTGCCTGCCTCGAATCGTCGCGCATCGCCCGGGATTCGGCCTTCGCCAACCGGAGCAACTCCGGATTCACATCGGCTCCCGACTGCGGCAGCGGTACCGCAGTGGGCGCCTGACCGGCGAACAGGTCGTGCAGCTTTCGTCCGACCAGCACATGCTGATAGAGCGGGACGACCCGGCGTTCGCTGACCACCACATCGACCTCGCCGCGCACCTCGTCGAGCCATTCGCCGAATTCTTCGGCGTTGCTGACGGTGGCCGACAACGCGACCAGTTGCACCGAATCTGCCAGTCCGAGAATCACTTCTTCCCAGACGGCACCGCGGAAGCGATCGGCCAGGTAGTGCACCTCGTCCATGACCACGTAAGACAGACCCGACAGGGTGGCCGAACGCGCGTAGATCATGTTGCGCAGCACCTCGGTGGTCATCACCACGATCGGCGCCTCGGAGTTGAGCGAACTGTCGCCGGTCAGCAGCCCGACGTTCTCGGCGCCGTGCCTGGCCACCAGGTCATGGAACTTCTGGTTGCTCAGAGCCTTGATCGGGGTGGTGTAAAAGCACTTTGTGCCTTGCCGCAGCGCAAGCCAGCAGGCGAACTCCCCCACCACGGTCTTGCCCGACCCGGTCGGCGCGGCCACCAGCACGCCGTGCCCACGAGCGAGCCTCAGGCAGGCGTCCTGCTGGAAGTCGTCGAAGGAGAAGGAGTAGCCGGAAGCAAAATCTGCGACCAGCTGATTCGGCGCTGCGTCCGCTTCAGTCATCATCGCCTACCACGATAGTCAACACGCCCGGCCGGCAGGAGATGCGCAGCGGCGCTGTGCCGAGATCTTCGCCGTCGGCCATCGGCACCAGCCCGTCCCCATCGACGATCACCTCCCGAGCACGCAGCTGGGTGATCGCCGGATGCCGGACGAAGCCACTGCGGAAAAGCAGCGGGAACAGTCGGATCAACGTCCAACGACTGACCGGCCCGATCAGCATCACATCGAGTAGACCGTCGGTGACGTCTGCCGCCGGGCAGAGATGGACCCCACCGCCCGCATATCCGGCGTTGCCGACAGCGACCAACACGGCACGAGTGTCCAGCTGTTCGCCGTCGATCGTCAGCCGGTAGTTCAGCGGACGAAGCTCAGCCATCTCGGCCAGCAACGCCCAGGCGTACGACCGGATCCTGGCATGATTCACCCGGTGATTGACTTTCGCGTCATAGCCGGTCGACACGATGGAGCCCACATAGCGCTGCTGCTCACCGCCGGTGAGTTCACCGGTCACCAGCGACAGATCGATGGTCTTGGTGCGCCCGGCGATGATCGCCTGAACGGCCTTGCCGAGCCTTCTCGGGATGCCGACGCCACGGGCGAAATCGTCACCGGTACCGATGGGAATGATGCCCAACTGAACGTGACTGCCGGCACAGGCATTCAGGCCCAGGTTGGCCATCCCGTCGCCGCCCATCATCACCAGCAGATCGGGACGCCCGCCGTCTTCGGCGGGAGCCGAGTGCGCGACGGCCGCGCGCGCTTGCTTGCGAGCATCGTCATAGGATTCGGTGCGCACCACGCGGACATCAGAATCGGGCAGTCCGGCCTGCAAACGCGCGCGCACCCTCGGAAGCAAGCGATCCGCCAGCCCTCGCCCCGATCGGGGATTCACAACGATGGTTACGACGTGCTGCCGTCGCACAACTGGCGTCATGGCGCAGGACTCTACCGTGGCGGACAGGCGCCAGGACAGCCGACCAGACCACCGGGGCTCTGCACGGCGATGGCTGATCGTTGCGCTCACAGTTGCCCGGAGCGGTAGATTTGGCGCTTGTGGATCTCCAGCTGAGCGCTGATGCCCTTGATGCGTCCAAGACAAGCGCACTGGCGCGAGGCAAGTTACTGGTCACCGACCTCGAAGTCCTGACCGTCACGCCGACCAGTGCCGTGATCAGCTGGGTCACTCACGCCGCCAGGCTCGGCATGGCCATTCCCAGACCGATCGCTGCGGGAACCGAGGTCGCCATCGGCCCGGTCGGCGGCCCGATGCAGCTGGTACATGAGGATCCGACACCGCGGGTCTACCACGTGGTCGAAGTCACCGGCTTGGAGCCGGGGCGCAGCTACCAATTCCGGGCGTCGTCCGACGGACAGCTGGCTGCGGCAGCGCTTCGTCCGACCCGCATGGTGGGTTGTTGCGAGCACACCCGCCAATTCACCACCCTGACGCTGCCGCAGGGCCGGTATCTGACGACGGTTGCGGTGGTCAACGACATTCATATCGGCGAGCGCCGCCAGGGCATCGTACTGGGTGCGCTGCCGACATCGGTGACCCCTCCCCCGGATCAGGCGGATTACCCGCGGATGATGTGCGCTGGCGCACTCGACGAACTGGGCACGCGGCATGGTCGTCCGATGCTGATCGCCAACGGCGATATCACCTACGACAACTCCCCCGAACAGAACCTCATCGCCCGCGAACTGCTGGACGGCTACGGCACCGAGAACATCGACTGGATCGCGACCCGTGGCAACCACGATCATCCTCGGCGCGAGGACGACCCCTTCGGGGACTATTTCGTCGGCTACCAGCAGGCCCAGTCCGTCCACGAGGCCAGCGGGCTGCGGGTCCTGGCGATGGATTCGACCCGCGGGTCGGGCGGCGGCTGGATCACGCCGGGCCAATATGGGCAGATCATGGCGGAGTTGGAGTCCGATCCCGGACGCCCAACCCTGGCCGCGACTCACCATCCGGTGACCACCGACGCGGCTTGGTCGTCCGCCTCGGGGCCGCAGTTCATGCTTCGCGGACGCGACCGGCTGAAGCTGCAGCTGATCGAACGTCAAGCGCCCGGTGTCTTTCTGCATCTTGCTGGTCATACCCATCGGATGCGCCGTGACCGTGCCGATCTGGCCGATACCAATGCGCATTACCTGGAGAACGCGGCCTGCGCTGCCTACCCGGGTGGCTTCACCTTGGTGCATCTCTTCGAGGGCGGCTATCTGGTGAACTTCTGGCGGTTGAACGATCCGGCGGCGCTGCGCTGGATCTACCGTAGCCGCTGGCAGTCGCTGGGCATCGGCGCGCACCTGATGCTCGGGTCGACGGCCGATCGCAACCACCGGGTCGATGTCGATCTTTCTGGTCTCACACCTAGTGGACGACCGGTTCCAGCCGAACTCGTCTGCTGAATAAGCGCCGTCCGATAGCGTTGGCGCATGGTTGACCCACAACTCGTCCGATTGCGCCTGCTCGCTCAGGGCCTGGTGAATCCTGCCGCCGAAAGCCCCCGCGACGTCGTTGCCGGCCTGGGCGCCATGCAGGGTCAAGACCTGCCAGGGGTCATCTCGTCCATCGCCTTGCGCCTCGGGTCGTCACCCGACCAGAGTCTGATTGAGCGTGTCATCTCCGGATTCAACGACGGCGCCGTTGTACGCGGCTACCCGATGCGCGGCACCGTCTTCGCCGTCGCGGCCGGCGATCTGGCTTGGATGACAGAGCTGTGCGCGTCCGGACCTTTGAAAGCCCAGACCAGACGCCGTTCTCTTCTCGGATTGGATCAGACTCAGGTTGACCTGGCCCGCGAGCTTCTTGAAGGCTCGGCGGCGGCCACCCCGCAAGGCATCAGCCGTGCCGATCTTTTCGCACTCTGGGACGAAGCCGGCATGAGTTCCGCAGGTGGCCGCGGATACCACGTGCTCTCTCATCTCATCGCGCATCGCGTTGCCTGCTACGGCCCCTGGAACGGCCAGGACAACAACGTCGTGCTCGCACAGACGTGGCTACCGCCGGACTCGACGATCACCGATCGCTTCGACGGCGACAACGTGGCAGCCACCGCCGCCATGCTGGTGCGCTACCTGACCGGCCACGGCCCGGCCACCCTGCGCGACTTCTCCTGGTGGACGAAGCTCTCCCTGGTCGCTGTCCGCAAGGCGTTCACACTCGTCGAGGACGATGTCGAGACTCATCGGTCGCTCGATGATCCGGCCGGGGAGGCACGCTACTTTCGTCCGGGACTCATGGACGAAGCAGCCCTTGTCGGCGCCGGCCTCGACGCAACCTATCTGCTCCCCGGCTTCGACGAAATCGTGCTCGGCTACCCCGACCGTCTCGTCCTGCTGCCCGACGAGCACCACGGCCACCTGGTACCCGGCAACAACGGCATGTTCCAAAAGTGCATCATTCGCAAGGGCAGCATCATCGGCACCTGGAAACGTGGTGGGCGCCCCGGTAAACGCACCTTCGAGATCAACGCTTTCATGCCATTGTCGAAGGCTGTGGCGCGGGAAGCCGAAGAGGTAAACCGGCGATTCCCGCACGCGACCAGGCGCGCCGAAACCACCGAAACCTAAGGACCCTGAATCCCCTGCTGAGCCGCCAAGACCTGTAACTGAGCCAGGCTCACTACGCCGGCACTGGACGTGCGCAGCACACCGTCGCCAAGACTCACCAGCTTGGCGCCGGCTTCCTCGAAAGCCTGCAACTCGTCCGGGCTGATGCCGCCCTCCGGACCGATGATCACCACGACCTCGCCGTCGGCGGGCAACTCCACTGCGGCCAGCGGCACGGTGGCCTCCTCGTGGGCCACCAGCGCCAGACTCGCGTCCAGAATGAGCGCAACGACATTGTCGGTCGACGCGTACTCCACCGCAGGCACCCTGAACCGGCGCGACTGCTTGGTAGCCGCGCGGGCCACCGCCTGCCATTTGGCGACGCCCTTGGCAGACTTGTCCGGGATACCGGGGCGGGCATCCCATCGGACGACGCAACGCGACGCCTGCCAAGCGACGACGCGATCGACTCCGAGTTCGGTCAGCGATTCGACGGCGATCTCGGAACGGTCCCCTTTGGCGAGCGCCTGCACGGCCGTCCAGCGATGCCTGTGCTGCGGCGCAGCGAGTACCCCGTCCACCCGCACGACCACGCTCTGCTTGCTCGCTTCGATTACCTGTCCGCAGATAGCACGCCCGGCACCATCGGCGACAAGCAGCATCTCGCCCACCCGGGTCCGTTTGACCACCGCGGCGTGACGCCCCTCGTCGCCTGTGACCTCGATCAGATCTCCAGGAGCCGGATCCGCGCCGAGGTCGGCGAGATAGAGCGCATCGGTCATCAGCTGAAGGCGTCCTTTAGCCGGTTGAAGAAGCCCTTCTCCTCCGGCTTTGTGAGCACCTCCGGGCCGCCCTCGCCGCGCAACTGAGCCAGCTGAGCCAGCAACTCGCGCTGTTCTGCGTCCAACTTCGTTGGCGTCTGAACCAGCAGTGTTACGCCGAGATCGCCGCGCGGTGTCTCGCCGCGACGGTTGGCCCGAAGACTCGGCACGCCGTGGTCCTTGATCACCAGCCGGGTGCCCGACTGGGTACCTGCCGGCACATCGAGGTGCACCCGGCGGCGCTCCTCGGGGCAGTCGGGCAGCTCGGATTCGAGGGTGTCGATGTCGACCTGGGTGCCCAACGCGGCCAGCGCCATCGGCAGCCTGACGACCATCTCCAGATTGTCGTGGTCGCGGCGGAAAACATCATGCGGCAGCACCTGGATCTCGACATAGAGGTCGCCGGCAGGCCCGGCTCCGGGGCCGACCTCGGCTTGGCCCTGCAAGTGGACGCGGTTGCCGGTGTCGACACCGCCGGGAATCTTCACGTTGATGGTGCGCTGCTGGGAGATCCGGCCGTGACCGGAGCATTCCGGGCAGGGCTCGGGAATGATGTTGCCGAACCCCTGACAGGCCGGGCAGGGCTGTGAGGTTCGGATCTCGCCCAGGATCGAGCGCTGCGAGACGATGACCTCGCCGCGTCCTTGGCACTGAGTACAGGTGACCGGTTCGCGGTTGTCCTTCGATCCCGAGCCGTTACATTCGTCGCAGATCAGATAGGTGTCGAAGGTGACCGGCTTGGTCACCCCGAAGACCGCCTCCGGCAGGTTCAGCCTGGTGCGGATCAGCTGGTCCTGGCCGCGCCGTACGCGTGACTTCGGCCCGCGACTCGTGGTGGCCTGACCGAACATCGCTCCGATCAGGTCGCCGATGTCGAAGCCGTGTCCGCCGTATGAGCTGAAACCGGAGAAGCCAGCCATGTTCGCGAACGGATCGCCACCGGCGGCACCATGACCCTTCGGGT